>JAYUGN010000136.1:0-1898 GCA_043767605.1 Gammaproteobacteria bacterium | reverse complement strand
ACCCGAAGCGCTACGAGGTGTTCCAGCGCGCGGTCAAGGACCAGATTGGCGACGTGAAATCGCTGATCAAGCAGATCGAGGAAGGCCTGTCGAAGGCCCTGCGCGAGGAGAACATCGGCGCCACCGTGGTTGGCCGGCAGAAGAATGTCTACAGCCTGTACCAGAAGATGCGGCGCCGGCGCCTGAGGTTCCCGGACGTGATGGACCTGCTCGGCTTCCGCGTGATCGTGAACCAGCTCGACGACTGCTACCGCGCGCTCGGCGTCGTGCACCACCTCTTCAAGCCGATCTCCGAGCTGTTCAACGACTACATCGCCAACCCCAAGGTCAACGGCTACCAGTCGCTGCACACGACCTGCGTCGGCCCCAGGGGCCGCAAGATCGAGGTGCAGATCCGCACGCGCGACATGCACCACATCGCCGAGAGCGGCATCGCCGCGCACTGGCAGTACAAGCTGCGCGACAAGGGCGCCGAGCACACCGCGCCGCAGGTGCGCGCGCGCGAGTGGCTCGGCCAGCTGTTCGAGATGCAGGGCGGCACCGCGGCGCTGGACTTCGTCGAGAGCGTGAAGGTGGACCTGTTCCCGGACGAGGTCTACGTGTTCACGCCCAAGGGCGAGATCCGGCGCCTGTCGCGCGGCGCCACGCCGGTGGACTTCGCCTATGCGGTGCACACCGAGCTGGGCGACCGCTGCGTCGCCGCGCGCATCGACCAGCACCTCGAACCGCTGAACACGGTGCTGCAGAACGGCCAGACCATCGAGATCATCACCGCGGCCTCGGCGCGGCCCAACGCGGCCTGGCTGAACTTCGTCAAGACCGCCAAGGCGCGGCACCGCATCCGCAATTACCTCAAGAACCAGCGCGAGGACGAGGCGATCCGGCTCGGCCGCCGCCTGCTCGAGAAGTCCATGCGCGAGCTGAAGATCCCGCTCGGCAAGCTGAAGGACGAGACCGGCGCGGGCGTGCTGAAGATCTACGGCCTGGCGCAGCTCGATCACCTGTTCCTGTCCATCGGCCTGGGCCAGCGGCTCTCGCCGCTGGTCGCCCGGCATTTCGTGCCGGAGTCGGCCTCCGCCCCCGGCGCGGTCGGCGCCGCGTCGACCGAGGGCAACGAAGTGCTGCCGCTGGCGGTCGAGGGCACCGAGGGCCTGGTGGTGGACTACGGCAAGTGCTGCCGGCCGGTGCCGGGCGACGACATCCGCGGCCACGTCAGCGTCGGCCGCGGCATCGTGATCCACCGCGTCGAGTGCAAGGTGGCGCAGCCGCGCAAGAGCGACGCGCCGGACTGGATCCCGCTGGTGTGGGACGAAAACGTGCAGGGCGACTACCTCGCCGAACTGCGCGTGAAGGGCGAGAACCGCCGCGGCGTGCTGGCCTCGATCGCCAGCGAGATCTCGGCCGCCGAGTCGAGCATCGAGAACGTGAACATGGCGGAGCGCGTGGACACGCGCGCCTCGGACATGCGCTTCCTGATCACCGTGCGCGATCGCGTGCACCTGGCGCGTATCATGCGCCGGCTGCGCGCGCTGCCCACCGTTGCGCGCGTCATGCGCACCTGAGGAGTCCGAAGACATGCCGCACAAGCAGATCCACACCGAACAGGCGCCCGCCGCCATCGGCACCTACTCGCAGGCCATCGCCAGCGGCAAGACCGTCTATCTCTCGGGCCAGATCCCGCTGGAGCCGCGCAGCATGGTGCTGGTGCCGGGCGGCATCGAGGCGCAGGTGCATCAGGTGTTCAAGAACCTGCAGACCGTCGCGGCCGCGGCCGGAGGCTCCTTGCGCAACGCGGTGAAGGTCAACATCTACATGACCGACCTCGGCGAGTTCGCCAAGGTCAACGAGATCATGAGCCAGTATTTCCAGAAGCCGTACCCGGCGCGCGCCACGGTCGG
>JAYUGN010000135.1:0-5770 GCA_043767605.1 Gammaproteobacteria bacterium | reverse complement strand
CGCCTGATCGGCATGATCCTGATCGGCAACCTGGTGGCGATCGAAAGCGCCACCATCATGACGGCCGAGATCACCGAACGCGTCTTCGGCAAGGGCTGGGTCAGCGCCGGCGCCGTCGCGCTGGCCTTCGTGCTCCTGATCGTCGGCGAGATTGCGCCCAAGACGCTGGGCGCCCTGCACCCCGAGCGCGTCGCGCTGCCCGCCAGTTACGCCTACATGCCGCTGCGCTGGCTCGCCACGCCGGTGGTCTGGCTCGTCACGCGAATCTCCAACGGCCTGCTGCGCCTGTTCGGCGTCTCGCCGGAGCAGGCCGCCCAGCACAGCCTCTCCACCGAGGAATTACGCTCGGTCGTCGCCGAAGCCGGCGCGATGATCCCCCAGCGCCACCAGAAAATGCTGCTGTCGCTGCTCGACCTGGAGAAAGCCACGGTCGAGGACATCATGATCCCGCGCAACGAGATCGTCGGCGTGGACATCACCGACCCGCCCGATCGCCTCAAGGCACAACTGGTCGGCAGCCAGCACACGCGCTTGCCGCTCTACAACGGCTCGATCGACGACCTGCGCGGCATCATTCACCTGCGCAACTCGCTCAAGGCGCTCACCCAGGAACCCTTCAATGTCCAGGACCTGATCAAGTTCGCGCGCGAGCCCTACTTCATTCCCGAGGGCACGCCGCTGAACCAGCAACTGCTGAACTTCCAGAACCACAAGCGTCGCATCGGCTTCGTGGTGGACGAGTACGGCGACATTCAGGGTCTCGTGACGCTGACCGACATCCTCGAGGAAGTGGTGGGCGAGTTCACCTCGGACCCGGCCGCTCGCGCCAAGAATGTGTCGATGGAAGCCGACGGCAGCTACCTGGTCAACGGCGGCATCACGATCCGCATGCTGAACCGCACGCTGGGCTGGAAGCTTCCGACCGCGGGACCGCGCACGGTCAATGGCCTGGTCCTCGAGCAGCTCGAGGACATGCCCAAGCCCGGCAAGCAGGTGCGCGTGCGCGACTACCTGATCGAAATCACCGAGACCCAGTCGAACGCGGTGCGCACCGCGCGCATCCGCCCGCCGCTGCCGCAGAGCCAGCCCGCCGCGGCTTGATGGCTCACCACGCCGGCATGCCGAACAGCCGGGCGTGCAGCATCAGTGCCAGCACGAACACCGCGATCGCCGCAGCGATGCGCCACAGCCCGATTTCGCCGGGCGCCAGCCGGTTGCGCCCCTGCGCGATTGCGACGAATGGGACGCTGGAGGTGATTCGCGCATAGGCCGGCCACAACTCGCCGAAACGCCGCGCGCGCTTGGCATCGATCGAGAACGTTCCGGCGAGCGCCACCACCAGGAACGTGCCGAAGAACACGAGGTACGCCGTGCCGGGGTTGTAGGCGATGTGCGCGGCGGCCCACAGCGCAACGCCCCACAGGAACGGGTGCCGCGTGATCCGGTGGATGCCGCGCGCCGAGTCAGGGTGCTGCAACTGCTTGCCGCCGCCGACACCGGTCGCGCCCACGGTGGTGACGCCCAGCACGATGAGCACGAAGGCGATGAACACCAGCAGTACCGCGACCCAGCGCAAGTCGTAGTACGGCGTGATTGCGATCGTACGGGCACGCACGAAAGTCCAGATCATCGCGCCGAGCAATCCGGCCGAGGCCAGCGAAAACAGGCCCGAATAAGCACCCTCGCCCAGGCGCGCCACCAGCGCGTCGCGCACGCGCGTACCCGCAACCAGCAAGTGGATGGCCGCGAATCCCAGCGACGCGATCAGCAGTGCAAGCATCGGTTCCCTCCTGTTGCGCGCGATGATCGCACGGCGCTAGATTGCTTCCCACGGGGACAATGGACGCGATTTTGTTTTCCGCGGCGCTTTCTCCAAGGGGTTCGAGGAGAACGACATGAAGAGCGCATCGACATGACCACGCCGTGAGCGAAGTGGCGACGGTGGGATTTGCCGAGGCGCTGCGCTGGTGGCTGCGCCTCGGCTTCATTTCGTTTGGCGGCCCGGCCGGCCAGATCGCCGTGATGCACCAGGAGCTGGTAGTGCGGCGCCGCTGGATCTCCGAGAACCGTTTCCTGCACGCACTCAACTTCTGCATGGTGCTGCCCGGCCCGGAAGCGCAGCAGCTCGCGACCTACCTCGGCTGGCTGATGCACGGGGTCAAGGGCGGCATTGCCGCCGGCGCGTTGTTCGTGTTGCCCTCACTCGCGATCCTGATCGCGCTGTCGTGGATCTACGTCGAGTACGGCCAGGTGCCGGCGATCGCCGGCGTGCTGTACGGCATCAAGCCCGCGGTCACCGCGATCGTGGCGCAGGCCGCGTGGCGCATCGGCGGGCGCGCGCTCAAGCGTCCCGCGCAATGGGCGATCGCCGCGGGCGCTTTTGCCGCGGCGCTCGCGCACCTGCCCTTCCCGGCCATCATTGCTGCCGCCGCGCTCGCCGGCGCTGCGGCAGGCAGGCGCTGGCCGGCGGCCGCGCACGCCAAGGCCACGGATGCTCCCGGTGCGCCGGCATTGATCGGCGACGACACGCCGGTGCCCGCGCACGCGCGCTATACGCCGCAGCGGCTGGCGCTGTTCCTGGCGACCGGCCTCGGCCTGTGGTCGATCGCGATGGGCGGGCTCATTTACCTCGACGGCACAGGCGCTCTCGCGAACATGGGCCTGTTCTTCAGCAAGGCGGCATTGCTCACCTTCGGCGGCGCCTACGCGGTGCTGCCCTACGTCGTGCAGGCCGCGGTCGCGCATGGCTGGGCCAGCGCGACGCAGATGATCGATGGCCTCGCGCTCGGCGAAACAACGCCAGGCCCGCTGATCATGATCGTTGCGTTCGTGGGCTATGTCGGCGCCGGCGCGGCCGGTGCGCTGGTCGCGACCTTCTTCACCTTCCTGCCCTCGTTCGTCTTCATCTTCGTGTTCGGGCCGCTGGTCGAAGCCACGCACGGCGAGGCGAAATTCACCGCGCCGCTGGCCGGCATCACCGCGGCGGTGGTTGGCGTGATCCTGAATCTAGCGCTGTTCTTCGCGGCCTCGGTACTGTGGCCTCGGAGTTGGCAAGGCGGCTTCGAATGGCCGGCGCTGGCGATCGGGCTCGCCGCGGGCTACGCGCTGTTCCGGCGCAGCGCGGGCGTCATCCCGGTGATCTTTGCCTGCGCAGTCGCGGGCCTTGCGCTGCGGCTGCTACAGGTCGCCTAGCGCCTGGCGGAGCGTCGAAACCGCGCGCACTTCGATGTCCAGCCGGGTCGTGCGGCGCGGCTTGTTGGCCTCCGGCACGATCGCGTGCCTGAAGCCCTGCTTGCTTGCTTCCATCAGCCGCTCTTCACCGCCGGCCACCGGGCGGATTTCGCCGGCGAGCCCCACTTCGCCGAACACCACGGTGTCGCCGGGCACCGGCCGGCCGCGGAAAGACGACATCGCCGCCAGCAGCATCGGCAGGTCCGCGGCGGTTTCCTGGATGCGCATGCCGCCGACGACATTGCAGAACACGTCCTGGTCCCCGAGCGCGATACCGCCATGCCGGTGCAGCACGGCGAGCAGCATGTGGAGGCGGTTGCTCTCGAGCCCGAGCGTGACGCGCCGCGGGATCTCGAGGCGTGACGGGTCCACCAGCGCCTGCACCTCGACCAGCAGCGGCCGGTTGCCCTGCCGTGCGACCGTGATCACGCTGCCCGGTACCGGCTGCTCGTGTCGCGACAGGAACAGCGCCGACGGATTGGAGACTTCTTTCAAGCCCGCGTCGGTCATCGCGAACACGCCGAGTTCGTTGACGGCGCCGAAACGGTTCTTGACTGCGCGCACGAGGCGGTAGCGCGAGCCGGCGTCGTGCTCGAAGTACAGCACCGTGTCCACCATGTGCTCGAGCACGCGTGGCCCGGCGATGGCGCCTTCCTTGGTGACGTGCCCGACCAGGATCACGCAGCAGCCGCTGGACTTGGCGTAGCGCACCAGCATCGCGGCGCACTCGCGCAACTGCGACACGGAGCCCGGCGCCGAGTCCAGCGCCGCGGTGTGCAGCGTCTGGATCGAGTCGATCACCGCGAGGCCGGGTTTCTCGGCCTCGAGCTGCGCGAGGATGTCCTCGACCGCGGTCTCCGACAGCACCGGCAAGTCCATCGTCTTGAGGCCCAGGCGCCGTGCGCGCAGCGCGACCTGGCTCAGCGATTCCTCACCGGTGACGTACAAGGTGCGCAGGCGCCCGTGAATGCTGCCCAGCACCTGCATCAGCAGCGTGGACTTGCCGATGCCAGGATCCCCACCGATCAGGATGACCGCGCCCGGTACCAGCCCGCCGCCGATCACCCGGTCCATTTCCGGCACGCCGGTCGAGACGCGGGGCGCGTCCTCGGACTGGACTTCGGTCAGGCGCCGCACCACCGCCCGCAGCCCGACGGCGGTGCCCCGCAGCGGCTTCTGAGTCGCGCCTTCCACCATGCTGTTCCATTCGCCGCACTCGGCACACTGGCCGGCCCATTTGGGCGCGCTGGCGCCGCAGTTCTGGCAGACGAATTGCGTCTTGGCTTTAGCCATCGAAAGTTTTGGTAAGGCTTTGGAAACAATGTAGTATGCGACATAACTAAAGCACTCCGGGGCACCGTTTGAAGGAACGCATCTGGTCCAAGGACTGGTTTGCCGCCTTGGCATTCGTGCTGGTCTTCCTGGTGCTGGTTTACGGGATCTTCAGCGACAGCTTTCAGGGCCTCGAGCGTTACGCCTACGACCTCGGCGTGCGTACGCGCACCCGGGTCCCGAGCGACAAGATCGCGGTCATCGCGATCGACGACGAATCCATCCGCAACCTCGGCCGCTGGCCATGGCCGCGCAACCTGCACGCCGCGATGCTGGACCTGCTCCGCGCCGGCGGCGCCAAGGCCGTGGGCAACACGATCTTCTACTTCGAAGCGCAGGAAGATCCCGGTCTCAAGTACATCAACCAGATCGGCGAGCTGGTCGACAAGGGCACGCTGGCCGAGCTGCGGCCGCCGATGGCGCCCGCGGCCATCGAAGGGGCTGCGCCGGCACCGGTGCCCGCGCCCAGCGCGGCGCAAACCCGCTACGGCGCCGACATCGCCGCGATCGAGCGCAAGGTCATCGAGGCGCGCAACTCGCTGTCGGTGGACAAGGCGCTCGCCAGCTCGATGGCACAGGGCCCGCTCAACGTGCTGGCGATGACCTTCAGCCTGGGCCGGCCCGTCGGCAATCCAGAGCATCCGCTGCCCGACTACGTGCAGAAAAGCGCGCTGACCAAGGTCGTGGACCGCGTGAACGCGCGCAGCAACGAGTGGCTGCCGTTCCCGACGCAGGAAAGCGTGTCGTACCCGGTGCCCGACCTCGGCCAGGCCGCCGCCGGCATCGGCCATCTGTCGGCTTACGTGGACGTGGACGGCGCCACCCGCTTCGAGCCGCTGGTGCTGCAGCATTTCGACCAGTACTACCCCTCGTTCGCGCTGCTGCTCGCCGCGCAGGCCCTGAACCTGAAGCCCGCCGACATCGAGCTGCGGCTCGGCGAAGGCGTTGCGCTCGGCGGCATCGAGATCCGCACGCGCTCGGACCTGCTGATGTACACGCACTACTACCACGACGTGGAGGGCAAGAAGCCCTTCCCGGTCGATTCCTTCTACGACGTCATCAGCGGCAAGATCCCGCCCACCGCGTACAAGGACAAGGTGGTGCTGCTCGGCGCTTCCGCGGTGGGCCTCGCCGACAGCTTCCCGAATCCGGTCTCGGCCTCGATGACGCCGGTGGAATCGCTGGCGCACACGGTCTCGACCCTCCT
>JAYUGN010000134.1:0-5774 GCA_043767605.1 Gammaproteobacteria bacterium | reverse complement strand
GAACGAGGCGCACCGCACAGCGCAACACCTCCAAGACCACCGATGCGCAGCGGTTTGCGCCTGAGCGACTAGCGAAGGCGTGCCGAGCGGCCAGCGAGAGCGGGCTGCTGGGCTTCCCCCCGCCTTCGCGGGGGTCAGCCCAGCCTACGGGCGCAACGCCTTGAACTCCGAGCCGTCCTTCCACGCCGGCACCGCGTCGTCGTTGGCAACGTGCAGGCCCACGCGCATCATCAACTGCAGGTCTTTCACGCCACCGCTGAAATCCCAGTCCGGCGTCACCTCATCCGACACCGTGTGGTAGTGGTGCGCGGTGTAATCGTCGTGCTTGGCGCGACCCCAGCCCTCGGGCTTGCCGACGTAGTCCTCGCCGCTGTGGAAATACAGCGCGGGCACGCCGACCTTGGCGAACTCGAAGTGGTCCGAGCGGAAGTAGCTGCCCTTCTCGGGCTGCGCCTCGCCCAGCAGCACGCGGCCCTGTCCCTCGACCTCCTTCGCCAGCACATCCTCGAGGGTGGACTGGCCCTTGCCCACCACGTCCACATCCCGGGTCACGCCAAAAATGTCGATGCCGTCCATGTTGAGGTTGGCGACGGTCCTGGCCAGCGGATACAGCGGGTGCTGCGCGTACCAGTGGCTGCCGAGCAGACCGCGCTCCTCGGCGGTGACGGCCAGGAACAGCACCGAGCGGCGCGGCGGCGCCGGCAGCTTCTTGTAGGCCTGCGCCAGCTCGAGCAGGCCGGCAACCCCGGAGGCGTTGTCGAGCGCGCCGTTGAAGATCTGGTCGCCCTTGAGGCTCGGGTCGCGGCCGAAATGATCCCAGTGCGCGGAGTACACGAGGTATTGATCCTTCAGCGCCGGATCGGAGCCCTCGATCTTCGCGATGACGTTGTGCGACTCGACCTTGCGGATCGTGTTGTGGATCGTGAAGCTGGCCTGCGCATTCAGCGAGACCGGCTTGAAGTCCTTGCGGATCGCGGCCTGCTTCATCTCCTCGAAACTGTGGCCCGAGAGCTCGAACAACTTGCGCGCGCGCTCCTCGGCGATCCAGGCCTCGATCGGTGCGCGATCCTGGTTGCCGCCAGCCGAGGCGATGTCGAAGTTCTCGCGGCCCCAGCTGTCCTGCACCACGCTGTACGGATAACCGGCCGGGCCGGTCTCGTGGATGATCAGCGCCGCGGCCGCGCCCTTCTCGGCGGCGATCTCGTACTTGTAGGTCCAGCGGCCGTAATACGTCATGGCCTTGCCGCGGAACATCGAATCGTCGAGGCGGGATGGATCCTTCGGGTCGGGGATCGCCGGGTCGTTGATCAGCATGACGATGGTCTTGCCGCGCACGTCCACGCCCTTGTAGTCGTCCCAGCCATACTCGGGCGCCACCACCCCGTAGCCGACGAACACGACGTCGGTCGCCACGACCGACACGACCGGCTTCACGTGCCGGGTTTCGGCGACGAAGTCGTCGGGGAACCTGAAGTGCATCTTCTTGCCGTTCACCGTCAGCGCGCCCGTGCGCGTCGCGGTCATGCCGACCAGCGGCACGTTCTGCAGGTAGCTGCCGTCCGGGTTGCCGGGCGCAAGGCCTATCGCCTTGAACTGGTCGGCGATGTACTTGATGGACAGCTCTTCGCCCCGGGTGCCCGGCGAGCGGCCCTCGAACTCATCCGAGGCCAGCACTTTCGTGTGCTTGAGCAGTCCCTCGGCGCTGAGGCTGTCAAGGCCCGGCGCGGCGCCGGACAGCTCGTCGTGGACCGGCGACGCGGCGCAGGCTGTGAGCAACAGCGAAAGCGCAAAGGCAGGACGCAATTTCATGGGCACTCCTTGTTCTTGATTCAGCGAGTATGCGACAGCCGGAAAAGAGCGATGGCCGCGAACGCCAGCGTGGGCGCAGCCGCCGAAACCAGCGGATGCCAGCCGTACAACTGGCCGGTGTTGGCCGTGACTTCGTTCACGACATAGAACGCGAGGCCGACGAGCACGCCGACGAACAGCTTCTGTCCGGCGCCGGCGGTGCGCAAGGATCCGAGCACGAACGGGATCGCGAACAGCATCATCGCCATCACCGTGAACGGCGCGACGACCTTGCGTGCGAGCGCCAGCGCGTAGGCGCGAGCGTCGAGGTTGTTGGCGTCGAGGTAGCGGATCAGGCGGACCAGGCCCGCGCTGGACAGCGCATCGGACTCGAGCACGACCAGCCGCAGCACTTCGGGCGAGAGGGTGCCGGGCCAGTCCATCGATGGCTGCTCGACGGTGCGCGCGCCGCTGGCGGTGAACTCGGTGCGCTTGATGCCGGTGAAGCGCCACGAACCGCCCTGCCAGGTGCCGTCCTCCACACTCATGACGGCCGTGAGGTTGAGGTCGGGGCCCAGCGTGTAGACCTCGACCGAGGCGATGTGGTCTTCCGCCAGCAGGCGCTGGATCTGGAACACGTGCTCGCCTTCGCGCAGCCACACCGGCTTGCCGCCGATGCCGGAGGGCACGCCGGAGTGCGCCTCGTTGCGCAGCGCCTCGGCGGCCTGGTCGCCCATGGGCGCGAGCCAGTCACCGAGTGCCAGCGCGAGCGCGCCCAGGACCAGGCCGGCACCGAGCGTCGCGACACCGATGCGCAGCAGCGAGACGCCCGCGGCGCGCATCGCGATCAGCTCGCTCTGCCCCGCCAGCGTGCCGAGGCCCAGCAGGGTGCCGAGCATCGCAATGATCGGCAGCATCACGTACAGGCCGTTGGGCATCAGCCACAGCACGTAGGACAGCAGCTGCGGATAACCGAAGCCCTGGCGCACTTCGTCGAGCTGCGCGACGAAGGTCACGAACGCGTGGATCGACATCAGGCCCAGCGCGACGATCGCCGTCAGCCCGAGGATGTGGCTGATGATGTAGCGCGACAGGCGGCGGGTCACCGGCGCCACCCGAGGCGGTGCGACACGAGCCAGAACGCCAGCACCGCCGCCAGTGCGTGCACCCACCACAGGCCGATCGAGGACGCGACGTACCCCTTCGCGACCCAGGCCTGCCCCAGCGCCAGCAGGTTGCTGTAGAACAGGTAGGCAAGGATGCCGAGCACGAGCTTGCCGTAGCGGCCCGAGCGCGGCGAGGTGTGCGACAGCGGCACCGCGGCGATGCCGAGCAGCAGCACCGAGAACGGCGCGGCGATGCGCCACTGCAGCTCCGCCGCGTCTTCAGGATCCGCCGAGCCCACCAGTTGCATCGTCTCGCGGATCTTCCGCTTGCCGGACAGGTACGGCATCGACGGCGGCGCGATGCGCGTGGCGAAACGGTCGAACTTCAGGATGTCGAAATCGGCGCGGCCCGGCTGGCCCGAGTAGCGATAGCCCTGATCGAGGTGCAGCACCCGCTCGCCGGTGCGCGTGTCGAATTCCTGGCTGCCGCGCTGCGCCATCACCAGCGTCGGCCCGCGCTTGTCGTCGTCGATGCGCGCGAACACGGTGTCGAGCGCCCCGCTGTTCGAATCCACCTGCGCGGCGTAGAACACTGCGCGGCCGCCGGCCACTTCCTTGAAGCGGCCGGCCTCGAACGGCGTGAACTGGATCAGGCGCTGCGCGTCGTTGAACAGGCGCTCGGCCTGGCGGCCGGCCCAGGGCCCCACTTCAAAGGACAGCGCCGCCGTGAGTGCGGCCAGCGAGATCGTCAGCACCAGGAACGGCCGGTACAAGGTCCACGGCCCGACGCCGCAGCCGGTCATGGCGGCAATCTCCGCGTCGCGGTACAGGCGGCCCAGCGCCAGCATGATCGCCAGCAGCAGCGACACCGGGATCAGGATCGTGAGGTACTGGAGGCTCGACAGCATCACGATGTTGAGCAGGAATTCGCGCGGCAAGTGGCCGGCGGCGGCCTCGGCGAGGAAGCGCGTGAAGCGCGTGGCGAGCATGATGGCCAGCAGCACGATCGTCACGGCCAGCCAGGCGGTGAGGCCTTCGCGCAGCAGGTAGGCATCGAGCACGGAACGGCCCACACGCCCGCGCGAGGGTTTGGTTACCATGCCGCTCCCGAATTTCGGCTCACTTCCATGCACTATTCCGTTGCCTACGGCAGCCCGGACAAACAGAAGACCGGCTGCGTGATCGCCGGCATCTACGACCGGCGCCAGCTTTCCACCGCCGCCCGTGCCCTCGACACCGCCAGCGGCGGCGCACTCACTTCAGCCCTTTCGCACGGCGACCTCGACGGCAAGGCCGGCGCGACGCTGGTGCTGCACGGCGTGCCGAAGATTTCCTGCGAGCGCGTCCTGCTGGTGGGCCTCGGCCGCGAGCGCGACCTCGACGACGCCAACTACAACAAGGCGCTCGCCGCCTCGGTTCGCGCGCTGCGCGCGACCGGCGCGACGGGCGCGGTTTCATATCTTACCGATTTGGTCGTGAAGGACCGCGGCATTTCGTGGAAAGTGCGCCAGGCCGTGCTGGCCGCGCGCGAAGCCGCATACCGCTACGACGTCGCCCGCAGCGCGCAGGCCCGCGCCGAACTGACGAAATCGCCGCTCGCCAGGCTTGAGTTCAGCGTGCCCCGCCGCCCCGACCTCGGCGACGCGCAGGCCGCGCTCACCCAGTCGCTGGCCATCGCCGACGGCATGGACTTCGCCAAGGACCTGGGCAACACGCCGCCGAACGTCTGCACGCCGACCTGGCTGGCCGGGCAAGCCGCGACCCTCGCCAAGTCCTACAAGAGCATCAAGTCGCGCGCGCTGGACAAGCCGGCGATGGAAAAGCTCGGCATGGGCTCGTTGCTGGCCGTGGCCCGCGGCAGCCGCGAACCGCCCAGGCTGATCGTCCTGGAATACCTGCACGGCAAGAAGGGCGGCAAGCCGATCGCGCTGGTCGGCAAGGGCATCACCTTCGACTCGGGCGGCATCTCGATCAAGCCGTCCGACAAGATGGACGAGATGAAGTTCGACATGTGCGGCGGCGCCGCGGTACTCGGCGTGTTCAAGGCCGTGGCCGAACTGAAATTGCCGATCAACCTCGTCGGCGTCGTGCCGACCTGCGAGAACATGCCGGGCGGCCTGGCCGTGAAACCCGGCGACATCGTGACCAGCATGTCCGGCACGACCATCGAGATCCTCAACACCGATGCCGAAGGCCGGCTGATCCTCTGCGACGCGCTGACTTACGTCGAGAAGGAATACGCGCCCTCGTCCTGCATCGACATCGCCACGCTGACCGGCGCGATCGTGGTCGCGCTCGGCAGCTATCCGTCCGGGCTGTTCAGCAACACGCCCGCGCTGGCCAAGGCGCTGCTCGACGCGGGCACCGAGACCGGCGACCGCGCCTGGCAGATGCCGTTGTGGCCGGAGTACGAGGCCCTGCTCAAGAGCGAGCACGCCGACATCGCCAACATCTCCGGCGGCCGCGACGGCGGCGCGATCACGGCGGCGAGCTTCCTGCACAAGTTCGCGCGCAAGATGAAATGGGCGCACCTCGACGTCGCCGCCACCGCCTGGAAGGGCAAGCGCGCAACCGGACGCCCCGTGCCACTGCTGGTGCAGTACCTGCTCGACCAAAGCCCGCGCGCATGACAACCCGGGTGGACTTCTACGTCCTGCCCGAGGATTCGCCGGAAGGCCCGCTGCCGACCGCCTGCCGCCTGTGCGAGAAGGCGGTCAGCGCCGGCGCGCGCGTGCACGTGCACATCCCGGACGCGGAGACCGCCGCCGAGTTCGACCGGCTGCTGTGGGTCTACAAGCAGAACAGCTTCATCGGCCACCAGCGCGCGGGCGCGGCGGACGCCGACCTCGCCAGCGTGCTGATCGGCGACGGCGAACCGCC
>JAYUGN010000133.1:0-1900 GCA_043767605.1 Gammaproteobacteria bacterium | reverse complement strand
TGAGGAAATCGGCTTCGGCCACGCAGCCGATCGACACCTTGCCGTTACTGAACGGGATCAGCCAGTACCAGACGTCCTGGCGCGTCGGGTGGATCACGACGCGGATTTTCTGGCGGTCGAATTCGCCGGAAGGGATGTGGTCGTACACCTGCGTGAACAGCGCCGAGCGCAGCGGGAAGGTGCTGGGCTCCTCGAGGTCGAGCAGGCGCGGCAGCGTGCGGCCGAAGCCGCTGGCGTCGAGCACGAACTTCGGGTGATGCACCTCGAGCGTGCCGTCCCTGGCCTTGCTGGTGATCTTCGGCTTGCCGCCGCTCATGTCGGCGCCGGTGATCTCGACTTCGTAGCGCACTTGCGCGCCGATGCGCTCGGCCTCGTCGATCAGCACCTTGTCGAAGTCGGCGCGCGGCACCTCGAAGGTCCAGCCGTAGCCGGCCGCGCTCTTGTTGACGAAGTTGTACTCGCCGTAGTTCTTGCCGCGCACGAACACCGCGCCGTTCTTGAACTGGAAGCCGGCGGCGAGAACCGGCTCGAGCATGCCGGCCTCGTCGATCAGGC
This sequence comes from Gammaproteobacteria bacterium, assembly GCA_043767605.1. GTDB lineage: Bacteria > Pseudomonadota > Gammaproteobacteria > Nevskiales > Nevskiaceae > JACPFV01. Next base: position 1,345 of record JAYUGN010000133.1, on the reverse strand, counting down.
CGAGGGTCTGCGCCAGCAGGCTTTCACCGACCGAGAAGCGCGGGAATTTCTGCTTCTCGAGGACCAGGACCTTGAAGCCGCGCCGGACCAGCATGGCCGCGGCGGTGGAGCCGGCGGGGCCGGCGCCGATGATCAGGATGTCGGTCATTTTCGGGCGTGAGTTCGTCGGTGAAGCGGGGCCGCAAATTATGCCTCAGCTGGGCTGACAGGCCAGCAGGGTATGCCCCGTCCCGAGGTGGTCCGTTTGCTCCACCACCGTGAAACCGGCCTTGCGGACCAGCTCGGCGAAGGTCTCGGTCTCGTACATCCGGCTGTTGCCGTTGGCGATGGCCGTGAAATACAGCGAGGTCATCTGCAGCGAGAAGGCGCCGGAGTCGTGGCGCTGGCGGTCCCAGAAAGTTTCCAGCACGTAGACCCGGCCGCCCGGGGCCAGCGCCTCTCGGCAGCGACGCAGGATGGAGACGATTTCGTCCTCGCTGAAGCAGTCGAGGAACTGGCTCATCCAGACCGCATCGAATCCCGTGGGCAGGCGGCTCGCCGGGTCGAGCAGGTTGGCTTCGTGGAAGCTTGCCCGGGCCCCAAGACCCGCCTGCTCCAGCGTGGCCTGGGCCATCTTCAACTGGCCCGGCAGGTCGACGATCGTGACCTGCACGTCCGGATCGTGCGTCAGGCATTTCAGCGTGAACTTGCCGGTGTTGCCGCCGATGTCCAGCAGTGTCTTCGGCTTGTGCCTGAACACGAGTGGCAGCGCATCCGGGAAGGCCGCGTCGGAATAGATGTGGTCGAAGGCGAGCCAGGACTTGCGGACTTTCTCCGGGAAATGCGCCAGCGCCTCGTAAAGCGTTGCCCAGCCGCCGTGCACCTTCAGGCCCAGCGGCTTGCCCTCGCGGATCGAGTCCTCGAGATTGAACAGGCCCCGATAGTTCACGTCCTGCGTGAAGTCGAGGTTGGCGCGCGTGATCGGGTCGTGCATCAGGAAATACGCGGTCTTGGTGGTCGCGTAGCGATCGTCCTTCAGCTTCACCAGGCCAATGCCCAGGCCTGCCTCGAGCAGCACGCGCGCGCCGTACTCGGACAGCGTCGCGCCGCTGGCGACCTGGGCCAGGGTGAGGCCGCCGGCGGCCGCGCTCTTCTCGAGCAATTGCAGGATGCCGGTGTCGCGCAGCACGCGCGCGGCCTGGAACACGAAGGGGGCGAAGGCGATCCACTGCGCCTGCGTCTGCGCCTCGAGCGCGGTGCGCGGGCCTTTGTCGTAGTTCATGGCGTTCCGGATGGCGTTGCGGGCGCGGCATTCTCGCCGCGGGCGGTCACGAGCGCGAGCACGAAGGTGTAGCTCACGCCCAGC
>JAYUGN010000132.1:0-5783 GCA_043767605.1 Gammaproteobacteria bacterium | reverse complement strand
CCAGCGCCCACAACAGGTTCATGGAGGCCTTGTGGCCCGCATCGCGCACGCGCAGGAATGCCTGCACCGGTCCGAGCCGGATCAGGTCGGCGCGCGTCTTCACGCCCACGCCCGCCAGCCAGCTGGCCGAAACCGGGCCCAGGTCCTTCAATCGCGGGCTCGCCCGCAGGATCTTGTGTGTCATCCAATCACTCCACGTACTCGCAACGCCCACAGGAAAAAACCGACGAGAAAGGCGCAGCTGCCGATCGCCGCCATCGCGTAGCCGCGATACCGGAGGATCAAGGCGGCTTGCGACACGCCGGACAGAATAAACGGCCGGCCGTCACGCGGCTTGCCGAGAATGTTGAGGTCGGGGGTGGCCACCGCGCGGTCCACCTGCTCGCGGCGGACCTGCTCCAGACCTGCGCGGCGCGCCGCGTCCCACTCGCGCGAGTCCACCGCGCCGTCCTTGTTCACGTCGAACAGCGCCATCATCTTCGGCTCGTGCTTCCACTTGGTCAGCAGCTCGCGCAGGTCGGCCTGCTCGTCGAAGGAGTCGGCGATGCCGGTCTGGGTGCGAAACGCCCCGAGCGTGTAGACCGCATTGGCCGGCAGGATCAGGCGCTCGGTGTAGCGGAACTTGCACCACATCGCCCGCCACCAGCCGCGGCCGGCCACGGGGCCGATGTCGGGCGTGGCGCTGTAGCCGTACCAGGTGCGCTCGATCGCCGGGATCACGCTGGCGCCCGTGGGATCCACCACGCAGGTGCCGGTGCCGTCGTCGAGCAGGAAGGAATCGTCGCTGGTCTGCTTGCGCACCGTGACCCAGTGCGAGCCGCGGCGGCCCGAATCCTGGCGCTTTTCCTCGACCTTGTACTCCCACCAGGCGCAGCGGGTGGCGGTGAGCGGGCAGATCACCGGCTCGCCGGGCATGAGCAGCGCCACGCCTTCGAGCTCGACGTAGCCCTGCGCGGCCGAGCGCAGGCGCGAGGTCGGCATGTCTTCCATGAGGCGGGTGCGACGCAGGAACACGAAGCTGCCGGCGAAGCTGGCGGCGGCCAGCAAGGCGAGCACCACGGATCCCCACGCAAAAGCCTGCGCCGGCGCGCTGGCGACATACGCGGGCAGGGACATCGCGGGCGCGACGCCGCGGGAGCTCAGGATTGGAACAAGGCCTTGACGTCCACGTCGCGCGTTTCTTCCGCGCTGAACTCGAGCAGCTCTCGCGGCGCGAAGTTGAGCAAGCGGGCGACGATCACGTCGGGAAACTGCTCGATGCGCACGTTGTTGCGGTTCACGGCCTCGTTGTAGAACTCGCGGCGGTCGGAGATCGCGTTCTCGAGCCCGCTGACGCGGCCGAGCAGGGTCTGGATGGGCTGGTTGGCCTTGAGCTCGGGATAGGCCTCGGCCGTGGCGACGATGCCGCCCATGCCGCTGCGCAGCGCGCCTTCGGCGGCGCCGACGCCGCGCACGTCGCCGCGCTCGCGCGCCGAGGACACCGCCGCGCGGGCCTGCATCACGCGCTCCAGCGTGCCCTTCTCGAACTGCAGGTACTGGCGGCAGGTCTCGACCAGCTTGGGCAGTTCGTCGTGACGCTGCTTGAGCAGCACGTCGATGTTGCTCCAGGCCTGCGCCACGGCGTGCTTCAGGCCCACGAGCCCGTTGTAGATCACGACGCCGTACACCAGCAGCACGGCCATGATTCCAAGCCAGATATACCCTGCCATCGTTGTCGTCCCGCAGTGTCCGATGCAGCAGTTTATCCTTAGATGGTGCGTCCCTCCCTGATCCTGATTGCCGTGCTGCTGGCGGCGCTGAGCGCCTGCTCCGGCACCGGGCTGCTCAATGCCCTGACCCCGTCCAGCGGTTACCGCTCGGCCGATGGCATCGTCTACGACCCCGCCCAGCACCTGTACCTCGACCTCTATGCCCCGGTGCAGGCCGCGAACGCGCCGGTGGTGGTGTTCTTCTACGGCGGCCGCTGGGAAGAAGGCTCGCCGCGCGACTTCCGGTTCGTCGGCCAGGCCCTGGCTTCGCGCGGCTTCCTGGTCGTGATCCCGGATTACCGCCATTACCCGGCGGTGAAGTTCCCGGCCTTCGTCGAGGACGCGGCGCGCGCGGTGCGCTGGACCCAGGACCAGGTGCAGCGCTACGGCGGCGACCCGAAGAAGATCTTCCTGATGGGGCATTCCTCCGGTGCGCACCTCGCCGCGATGCTGGCGCTGGATCCCGAGTTCTTCGCAAAGGCTGGCGTGGAGCGCGGGCGCATCAAGGGCATGATCGGCCTGGCCGGGCCCTACGACTTCCTGCCGCTGACCGACGCCGATCTTCGCGACATGTTCGGGCCGCCGGAGAAATATGAGCTGTCGCAGCCGATCTCGTACGTGGACGGCGCCAACCCGCCGCTGCTGCTGCTGCACGGCGAGAACGACGTCGTCGTGTGGATCAAGAACACGCGCAACCTCGCCGCCAAAGTGCGCCGCGCCGGCGGGCCGGTTGAGGCGTACATCTATCCGAAGATGAGCCATGCCTGGATCCTCGCGACGATGGCCGCGCCCTTGCGCAGCCAGTCCGATGTGCTGGATCGCGTCGGGCAGTTCATTGCGCGCGAGGCCGCGGCGCCGCCGCGCTCGGCGATCACGCCGATGGCGACGGGTGACCGGAAATGAGCGAAACGTGAGCGCCGCGATCAAGCTGGTCGAAGTCGGGCCGCGCGACGGCCTGCAGAACGAAAAGCAGATCGTCCCGGCCGCGGTGAAGCTGGAGCTGATCCACCGGCTGGGCGCCTGCGGCTTGCCGGTGATCGAGGCCACAAGCTTCGTCTCGCCCAAGTGGGTGCCGCAGCTGGCCGACGCCGCCGAGGTGATGGCGGGCCTCAAGCCCGTCGCTGGCGTGAGCTACCCGGTACTGGTGCCCAACGAGCAGGGCCTGGCGCGCGCGCTGGCCGCGGGCGCGAAGCATATCGCCGTGTTCACGGCCGCTTCGGATGCGTTCAATCGCAAGAACATCAACTGCGACATCGCCGAGTCGCTGGCGCGGATCCGCCCGGTGGTGGCGCAGGCGCGCGAGCAGAAGCTGCCGGTGCGCGCGTATGTCTCGACCGCGCTCGGCTGCCCGTACCAGGGCGCGGTGCCGGTGGCCGACGTCGTGCGCGTCAGCGCCGCGCTGTTCGAGATGGGCTGCGAGGAGATTTCGCTCGGCGACACCATCGGCATCGGCACACCCGGCGCCGCGCGCGCGATGTTCAAGGCGGTGGCGGGCGCCGTGCCGGTGGCGCAGCTCGCGCTGCACTTCCATGACACGCGCGGCCAGGCGCTCGCCAACACCTACGCCTGCCTCGAGGAAGGCGCGCGCACGGTGGATGCCTCGGTCAGTGGCCTGGGCGGCTGCCCCTACGCCAACGGGGCCTCGGGCAATCTTGCGACCGAAGACCTCGTGTACATGCTCGAGGGCCTGGGCCTCTCGACCGGCGTGGACCTGCCGGCCCTGACTGACACCGCGCGCTGGATCAGCGCGCAGCTCGGCCGCGAGCCGGCGGGCAAGCTCGCGCGCATCAAATGACGCTCGCGATCTGGAAACCCGAACCGCCGCGCGCGGGCGCGAGCAACATGGCGCGCTTCAGCGAGAAGGTCGCGTACGAACACGAACTGGCGCTGCACGGCGGCGGCGTCTTGCGCAGCTCGGACTATGAAAAACTCTGGCGCTGGTCGGTGGACCATCCCGAGAAATTCTGGCCGGCCATCTGGCGCCACTGCGGAGTGCTGGGCACGCCGGGCGAGCGCGTGCTCGAAGACGCTACCGCGATGCCGGGTGCGCAGTTCTTCCCCGATGCAACGCTCAACTTCGCCGAAAATCTCCTGAAGGGTGGTCGGCTGCGCCAGGCGGGCGATGAGCCGGCGCTGATCGCGCGCGACGAGCGCGGCCGCCGCCGCGTGCTGTCCTGGGACCAGTTGCACGGCAAGGTCGCGGCGCTCGCCAATGCGCTGCGCGCCGACGGCGTGGGGCCGGGTGACCGCGTGGCGGGGTTCCTGCCGAACACGCTGGAACCGGTGATCGCGATGCTTGCCACTGCGAGCGTCGGCGCCACCTGGTCCTCGTGCTCGCCGGATTTTGGCCTCAACGGCGTGGTGGACCGCTTTGGCCAGATCGCGCCGAAGGTGCTGTTCGCCTGCGATGGCTACACCTACGCCGGCAAGCCGGTGGACACGCGCGAATGCGTGGCCCAGGTGCGCGCCGCGCTGCCGGCGTTGAAGCGCCTGGTGATCGTGCCTTTCCTCGAGGACGCACCGGAGCTTGCAACACTGCCGGGCGCGGTGCTGTTCGAGGCCTATGCCGTGGCGGGTCCGCTGCAGTTCACGCCGGTGGCGTTCGCGCACCCGCTCTACATCCTGTATTCCTCCGGCACGACGGGAAAGCCCAACTGCATCGTGCACGGCACGGGCGGCACGCTGCTGCAGCACCTGAAGGAACTCGCGCTGCACACCGACGTGAATCCGGGTGACCGGCTGTTTTTCTACACGACCTGCGGCTGGATGATGTGGAACTGGCTGGTGTCCGGGCTCGCCGTGGGCGCCACCGTCGTGCTGTACGACGGCGCGCCGCTGGCGCCGGACGCCCGCGTGATCTGGGACATCGCCGCGGAGGAAAGACTGACGCAGGTCGGCGTGTCCCCCAAGTACCTTTCCGCGCTCGAAAAAACGGGGGTGCGGCCCATCGCCTCGCACCGGCTGTCCGAACTGCGCACGATCCTGTCCACCGGCTCGCCGCTCGCGCCCGAGCAGTTCGACTTCGTCTACCGCGACATCAAGGCCGACGTGCAACTTGCGTCGATCAGCGGCGGCACCGACATCATTTCCTGCTTTGCGCTGGGGCATCCGCAGCTGCCGGTGTATCGCGGCGAGCTGCAGTGCCGCGGCCTTGGCATGGCGGTGGAGGTGTTCGACGACGCGGGCCACCCGCTGCACAACCAGCCCGGCGAGCTCGTGTGCACCCGGCCATTCCCCTCGATGCCGGTCGGGTTCTGGAACGATCCCGATGGCGCCAGGTACCGCGCCGCGTATTTCGAGCGGTTCCCCGGCGCCTGGCACCACGGCGACTACGCCGAGCTGACGCCGCACGGCGGCCTGATCATTGCCGGCCCTGACCGGCACCGCGCGCTGGATCAGCGCGCAGCTCGGCCGCGAGCCGGACAGTAAGATGGCGCGAATCAAGGGAGAAGCGTAAGTGAACAAGCTGTATCCGAGCGCGGCGAACGCGCTGCAAGGCTTGATCGAGGACGGCATGACGCTGGCGGTCGGCGGGTTTGGGCTGTGCGGCATTCCCGAGGCGCTGATCGCCGCCTTGCGTGACACCGGCAAGAAGGGCCTGACCGTCATCAGCAACAATGCCGGCGTGGACGGCTTTGGCCTCGGCCAGCTTTTGACCACGCGCCAGATCAAGAAAATGGTTTCGTCCTACGTGGGCGAAAACAAGGAGTTCGAGCGGCAGTTTCTGGCCAAGGAATTGGAACTCGAATTCACGCCGCAGGGCACGCTGGCCGAAAAACTGCGCGCCGGGGGCGCCGGCATTCCGGCCTTCTTCACCAAGACCGGTTACGGCACGATCGTCGCGGAAGGCAAGGAGATCCGCGAGTTCGAGGGCCCCGACGGCAAGCATCCGTACGTGATGGAGCGCGCGCTGCGCGCCGACGTGTCGCTGGTCAAGGCCTGGAAGGCCGACCGCGTCGGTAACCTCATCTATCGCAAGACCGCGCGCAATTTCAATCCGCTGGTGGCGATGGCGGGGCGCGTGTGCGTGGCGGA
>JAYUGN010000131.1:0-1909 GCA_043767605.1 Gammaproteobacteria bacterium | reverse complement strand
CCTTGTCGGCGGCCGAGAGGTTGTACTGGTCGGGAATCACCACGCAGCCCAGCGTGGTCAGGATCTCGCGCACGTGGCGCAAGCCGCGCATGCCGCCCCAGCGCCCAGCCGAAGCCGACAGCAGCCCGGCGAGCTTGTTCTTGTAGGGCGCGGTGCCGGATTCGGCGCCATCCTGGCGCGAGACCCAGTCCAGCGTGTTCTTGAGCAGCGGCGTGATGGAGCTGTTGTATTCCGGGCAGGCCAGCAGCAGCGCGCCGTGCGACTTGAAGAGGTCCTTGAGCGCGCGCGCGTTGGCGGGCAGGCCCTGCGCGGCCTCCTCGTCCTGGTTGAACAGCGGCAGCGGGTAGTCCGCCAGCTCGATCAGCGTAACTTCGGCCCCCGCCTGCCTTGCGCCCTCGACGGCCGCGGGCAGCAGGTGCCGGTTGAACGAAGCGCGCCGCGAGCTGCCGGCGAACGCGAGGACTTTCGGCGCGGCCATCAAGCCCGCATCCGGGCGATGAAGATCGCCAGGCCGAAGATCGGCAGCACCGGCAACAGCTGCGCCAGCCAGCGCAGCAGCCAGCGGCGGCGCTGCGCCTCGAAAGCCGCGAGGCTGGCCAGGGCCATCGCCGCGAACACCGCGGTGAGCTCGTACAGGCGCGGCATCGCGGCGCGCAGCTGCGGCTCAGTGTCGAGGTGCACGCCGTAGAGGAGGCAGACCACGCCCATGCACACGGCCAGCGAGGCCCCGAGCGCGAGCATCACGGCATTGAGGATCTGCAGGTATTTCATCGCTGCGCCTTGCGCGGCGACAGCATGCGGCTCGGCCGGCGCACACCGGCTTTGACCAGCAGCCGCAGGAATTCGCGGGCGATGCGGTCGCGGTTGTCGAACACGCTGCCGACCAGCGGCACGCGGCGCTCGTCGATCAGGGTCAGCTGCTCGTCCGGCGCCTCGCCGAAACGCATCTTGAAGCTCAGGATCACCTCGAGCGGCTCGCGCTTGCGGGACCGGCGCATGGCTTTGGATATGATGCCCGCACGCTTCAAGACACCCTCCTCCCATGGCGATCGCCGAACGACTGGTGTGCTTCGCCCACGGCAAGGAAAGCGGCCCGTGGGGGACCAAGATCACGTTTCTCGCGGCGCTTGCGCGTGCGCGGGGCTTCGACGTGATGAGCCCGGATTATAGTCACTCGCACGACCCGAAAGAGCGCGTGAAGCAGCTGCTCGCGCTGGCGCCGCAGGCCGGCAAGCTGGTGCTCGTGGGTTCCAGCATGGGCGCTTACGTTTCCGCGATGGCCTGCGTTGCCCTTGCGCCGCAGGCCCTGTTCCTGATGGCGCCGGCGCTGTACTTTCCGGGCTGGGACGAAGAACCGGAAGGCTGCCCGTCGCTTAGCGTGGTTGTCCACGGTTGGAAGGACGACATCGTGCCGGTGGAGCGCGCCCTGCGCTTCTCGCAGCCGCGCAACGCGGCGCTGCACCTGCTCGACAGCGGCCATACGCTCAACGACCAGTTGTCCGTGCTCGACGTACTGTTCGGGAAACTGCTGGATGACGTTTTGAAATAACTGTTGTAAAACAGTTAGTTGTCTGATCAACTTAATGTTGATTGACGCCCGCTTTCAACCGGGGCTGAACGTGACCACCTTGGCGTCGGCGGCGGCGCAAGATTGCCCCAGGCAGAACACACCCGTCTCCGGCAGCAGGAACTCCTCGCGCTTGATGAAGACTTCCTGCGTGCCCGAATCGATGCCGCCCGGCATGATGTAGGTGCCATTGGTGCTCTCGTCGGCCAGCAAGAAGCGGCCACGGCGCATGACCACGCGCGCGTGCAGGCGCGAGGCGAAACCGGTCTGGACCACCAGGCTGCATTCCGCCGAGCGGCCCATGGTCAGGGCCTTGCCCTCGGTGAACAGCAGCAGCGACTG
>JAYUGN010000130.1:0-1917 GCA_043767605.1 Gammaproteobacteria bacterium | reverse complement strand
CACCGGCAACGCGGCCGGCGATGCGCTGGCCACGCTGCTGATCAGCGTATGGTTTTTGCTGGTGCTGCCGCCGGCGTATGCGGTCGCCGACCGCTTGCGTTAGGGCTTGACGTCCGGCTTGACGTTAGGCTTGCCGGCAGCAGTGCGCCGGGCATGCAGGGTCTTGACCAGCTCCGCGCCATTCTCCATCGACTGGATTTTTTCCCGGGCGCTGAGCGCGCGAAAGCGCAAGTGCTGATGAAGGCGGACGGCCTCGAAGGACACCGGCCAGGGCTTTTCGCCGGTCGGCGACTTACTCATCCAGGGCCTTCTTTATGGACAGGAGTTCCTCTATATCGGCCAGGTCCTTGGCACGGCCGGCCACGCGCTTCATCGCAACCAGCGTGTCGATCCTGGCGACCCTCAAGGTGATTCCCGGCATGAAATCCTGCAGGTAAGCATTGTTGTATTCGTCGTCGAAGTCAAAAGGTTCCGTGACGAAGACATCCACGCCGGTTCCGCGATGCCGGTCACTGTTGAAGTTCAGGACTTGCATGCCCTTTTCGTCGATCCACGACTTTCGCAGCGGCTCGTTGGCGAACTGCTCCGCCGTGATCGGCACGAGCGGCCTGTACCCCAGCGCCTTCAGAGCCTCGAAAGCCGCCACGATGTTGCGCGGTTCCAGCTGGATAACGAGGTCGAGGTCATACGTCGTGCGGCTGTAGCCATGCAGGACCACCGCGAGCCCGCCGACGACAATGAATCTTGCGCCGGTGCGATCAAGCGCACGAGCGATCGCCTCCACATCCTCGAGTTTCATGCCCATAACGCTACACCTTGTCCAGCGGGCTGACCACGCCGCGGCCGCCGCGATTGAGGACGTGCGTGTAGATCATCGTGGTGTTCACGTCGCTGTGGCCCAGCAGCTCCTGCACCGTGCGGATGTCGTAGCCGGATTCCAGCAAATGCGTGGCGAAGGAATGCCGCAACGTGTGCGGCGAGACGCGCTTGGAGAGCTTCGCCTCGTACGCCGCGCGCTTGACCGCGCGCTGCACCTGCTGCTCGTCGATGTGGTGCCGCCGCACCTCGCCCGTGCGCGGGTCGGGCGAGAAGCCGTTCGCCACGAAAATGTATTGCCAGCCCCACTGCACCGAGGCCTTCGGATATTTGCGCTCCAGCGCGTCCGGCAGCCACACCGCCGCCACGCCCTTGGCGAAATCCCGCTCGTAGACCGCGCGCCGCAAGGTCAGCAGGTGACGCAGCGGCTCGACCAGGCCGTCCGGCAACACCGTGACGCGATCCTTGCCACCCTTGCCGTGACGCACGGTGACTTGCCGCACCTCGAGGTCGAGGTCCTGGACGCGCATACGCACGCCCTCCATCAGGCGCATGCCACTGCCGTACAGCAACCGCGCGATCAGGCTGGGCGTACCCGGCGCGAGCGCCTTCATCAGCGCGCGCGTTTCCTTCAGCGACAGGACCGTCGGCAGGCGCTGCGGCCGCTTCGCGCGCGTGACGTCCTGCAGCCAGGGCAAGTCCACGCCGAGCACGTCGCGGTAGAGGAAGAGGACCGCTGCCAGCGCCAGGTTCTGCGTGCCCGCCGCCACCCGCCCCTCCACGGCCAGGTGCGTGAGGAAGGCCGCGACCTCCGGCGCGCCCATCTCGCGCGGGTGGCGTTTGCCATGGAACAGAATGAAGCGTTTAATCCAGTGAACGTAGGTCTGCTCGGTTCGAAGGCTGTAATGCCGGGCCCGGATCTCGTCCCGGACGAGCTGTAAAAGCCGCGGGGATTGGGGGCTAGAGGTTTCCCCCGACCCGCCTGAGGTATTTGTTTTCATGTTGTCCACGTTTTCTTGTAGTTATAGGACTCATCGCCAGATTAGCTTTCACCAGGGGAATGTTAGGTGTCAAAGTCGTGAAACCTAATAAGCGTTGGGC
>JAYUGN010000129.1:0-5820 GCA_043767605.1 Gammaproteobacteria bacterium | reverse complement strand
CGCTCCTGCGCGATCAGGCTGCGCAGCATGCTCATCACCGGCGTGATGCCGCTGCCAGCGGTGATGAACAGCGGCTTCACCGGCTGCGCATCCGGCAGGTAGAACTCGCCCTGCGGCGAGCCCAGCGGCAGGTAGTCGCCGACCTTCACCTGGCGAACGAGGTGGTGCGACATGCGGCCATCCTTGATGGCTTTCACGGTGACGGTGATGCAGCCGTCGTCGCGCTCCGGCGCCGACGAAATGGAATAGGTGCGCGTGTAGTGCTTGCCGCCGATCGGCACGCCGAGGCGCACGTACTGGCCGGGGCGGTGGCCACGCCAGTTGCGGCCGGGGCGCAGCGTCAGCGTGCGCGCATCCCTGGTTTCATCCCACACCTCTTCCACGCGCGCCTGCAGCGCATGCGTAGTCCAGAGCGGATTGACCAGCTCCAGGTAGTGCGAGGTCTTCAGCGGCCAGGCAAACAGGTCCGTGATCTGGGTGACGCGGGACATCAGGGAACGGCTTTCCATCGCGGGGTCTCGGTTACTCAGTGAACGAGTGTGCACACTGTGCACGAGCGGCTATGTTTAGTCAACACTCGTTCACTGAAATTTATATAACTGTTGTAAAACATACGTTTATGTATATACTACGCACATATTCAGGTGAACACTCGTTAGAAATGCTCAGCAAACGAAAGGATCGCAAACACGTCCGCGCCGGTTACGCACGGGACGAACAGAAGGCGCAGACGCGCCAGAACCTGCTGGCCGCCGCCCTCACCCTGCTCGAGCATAGGAGTTTCGACGGGCTGTCGCTGCGCGAGGTCGCGCGCGAGACCGGTGTGGTGCCCGGCGCGTTCTATCGCCACTTCCGCAGCATGGAAGAACTGGGCCTGGCACTGGTGGACGAATCCATGAGCTCGCTGCGCGCGATGATCCGCGATGCGCGTTCGGGCCCGGTGCCGACCGAGAACATCATCCAGCAGTCGGTGGCCACGTTGGTGAAACAGGTGCACGCACACCGCACGCACTTCCGCTTCGTGGCGCGCGAGATGTACGGCGGCTACGGCGCCGTGCGCCAGGCGATCCGCCGCGAGATCCAGTCTTTCACCAGCGAACTGGCGCTCGACCTGGGCCGCCTGCCGCTGCTCAACAAGTGGAGCAGCGAAGACCTGCAGATGATTGCGGGCTTGATGGTCAACGCGATGGTGCAGACCGCCGCCGCGCTGCTCGAAGTGCCGGCCGGCCGTCCCGAGCGCGAGGCCACGATCACCAAGGAAGCCGAGAAGCAGCTGCGCCTGATCGTGTTCGGCGTGCCCCAGTGGAAATCGGCCTGAGCCGGGTTGTCATGCCTGCGCAAGCGGGCATCCAGCCTGGATTCCTCCCCGCGAAAGCGGGGATTGCGCGGGAATGACGGGTCCACTGATACCATACGCGCCCTTTTTCCCCTGCCTTTTCCGGCAGTTCGGCCATGGATAGCAACGCGCTGCGCGAGAAGTTCCTGAAGTATTTCGAAGGCCGCGGCCATACCCGCGTGGCCTCGAGTTCGCTGGTGCCGGGCGACGACCCGACGCTGCTGTTCACCAACGCCGGCATGAACCAGTTCAAGGACTGCTTCCTCGGCCGCGAGAAGCGCGCCTATGTGCGCGCGACCAGCTCGCAGAAATGCGTGCGCGCCGGCGGCAAGCACAACGACCTCGAGAACGTGGGCTACACCGCGCGCCACCACACCTTCTTCGAGATGCTCGGCAACTTCAGCTTCGGCGATTACTTCAAGCAGGACGCGATCGCGTTCGCCTGGGAATTCGTCACCAGCAAGGACTGGCTGGGCATCGACGCGAAGCGCCTGATGGTCACCGTGTACCACACGGACGACGAGGCCTTCGATCTCTGGACGAAAGTCATCGGCCTGCCGGCCGAGCGCGTGGTGCGCATCGGCGACAAGCCGGGCGGCGGCTCCGACAACTTCTGGCAGATGGGCGACACCGGCCCCTGCGGCCCCTGCTCCGAGATTTTCTACGACCACGGCGCGTCCATCGCTGGTGGCCCGCCGGGCTCGCCCGATGCCGACGGCGACCGCTGGGTCGAGATCTGGAACCTCGTGTTCATGCAGTACAACCGCAGCGCCGACGGCACGCTCGATCCGCTGCCCAAACCCAGCGTCGACACTGGCGCGGGCCTTGAGCGCCTGGCCGCCGTGATGCAAGGCGTGCCGGACAACTACGCTACCGACCCGTTCAAGGTGCTGATCGGCGCCATCGCAAAGCTGGCCGGCCCGGCTGCGCAGCCCAATTCGATGAAGGTCATCGCGGATCACATCCGCGCCAGTGCCTTCCTGATTGCCGATGGCGTGCTGCCGGGCAACGAAGGCCGCAGCTACGTCCTGCGCCGGATCATGCGCCGCGCAATCCGCCACGGTTACAAGCTCGAACTGCATGAGCCCTTCTTCCACACGCTGGTCGAGCCGCTCTGCAAGGTCATGGGCGGCGCGTATCCGGAGCTGAACGAGAAACGCGCGCAGATCGAGAAGGCGATCCTGCAGGAAGAAAAAGCTTTCGCCGAGACGCTGGACCGCGGCATGAAGCTGCTCGAAGACGCCATCGGCGTGGCCAGGAACAAGATCATTTCCGGCGAGACCGTGTTCAAGCTGTACGACACCTACGGCTTTCCGGTGGACCTCACCGCCGACATCGCGCGCGAGCGCGGCCTTGCGCTCGACGAAGCCGGCTACGAGCGCGAGATGGAAGCGCAGCGCACGCGCGCACGTGCGGCCAGCAGCTTCAAGACCGGCGAAGGCCTCAAGTACGAGGGCGCCGACACCTGCTTCATCGGCTACGAGCACCTGAGCACCGACAAGGCGAAGGTGCTGGCGCTCTACAAGAACAACGCGTCCGTCGCCTCGCTCGCTGGCGGCGACGAAGGCGTGGTCGTGCTGGGCGACACGCCGTTCTATGCGGAGTCCGGCGGCCAGGTCGGCGACAAGGGCACCCTCGAGTCCCCTCTCCCGCTTGCGGGAGAGGGTGGCCCGCAGGGCCGGGTGAAAGGGTTGTTTGTCGTCGCCGACACCCGGAAGATTTCCGGCAACGTCTTCGGCCACCACGGCAAGCTTGCGTCCGGCACGCTCAAGGTCGGCGACACGGTGAAGGCCACGGTCGGCGAATCCGTGCGCCGCGCCACCATGCGCAACCACTCGGCCACGCACCTGATGCACAGCGCGCTGCGCAACGTACTCGGCACGCATGTGTCGCAGAAAGGCTCGCTGGTGGATGACCACCACACGCGCTTCGATTTTTCGCACACCGCGCCGGTGACCGCCGAGCAGATCGCGCAGATCGAGCAGCAGGTGAACCAGGCGATCCTCGCCAACGTGCCGGCGACCGCCACGCAGATGAAGCACGCCGACGCCATCAAGGCCGGCGCCATGGCGCTGTTTGGCGAGAAATACGGCGACGACGTGCGCGTCCTGAAAATGGGCGAGTTCTCCACCGAGCTGTGCGGCGGCACGCACGTGAGCCGCACCGGCGACATCGGCCTGTTCAAGATCGTCAGCGAAGGCGGCGTGGCTGCCGGCGTGCGCCGTGTCGAGGCGATCACCGGCGAGAACGCCCTCAACTACCTGCGAGAGCTCGAGCGCAAGCTCGGCAGCGCCGCAGCGCTGCTGCGCACGCGGCCCGAGGAGCTGGGCGACAAGGTCCAGCAACTGATGGACCGCAACAAGCAGCTCGAGAAGGATCTGGCCGCGCTCAAGCAGAAGCTCGCCACCGGCGGTGGAGGCGGCAACAATCTCGAGGCCCAGACCAAGGACGTCAAAGGCGTGAAGCTGCTGGCGGCAGCCGTGGACGGCCTCGACGCGTCCGGCCTGCGCACGCTGTGGGACCAGATGAAGGGCAAGCTCGGCAGCGGCATCGTGCTGCTCGGTGCTGCCAACGAAGGCAAGGTTGCACTGCTCGCGGGCGTCACCGACGACCTCACCCAGAAAGTGAAAGCCGGCGAGCTGGTGAACTTCGTCGCCCAGCAGGTCGGCGGCAAGGGCGGCGGCCGTCCCGACATGGCGCAGGCCGGCGGCACGCAGCCGGAGAACCTCGCGGCGGCGATTGCATCGGTGCAGGCGTGGGTGGAGGCAAAGCTGTAGCCCATGGCCCTCATCGTCCAGAAATACGGCGGCACCTCCATGGGCTCGGTCGAGCGCATCGAGCACGTGGCCGCGAAAGTCGCGGCGACGCGCGCGCAAGGCCACCAGGTCGTTGTGGTCGTGTCCGCGATGTCGGGCGAGACCGACCGCCTGCTCAAGCTTGCCAAGTCGGTGCACCCGCGCGGCAACCCGCGCGAGTTCGACCAGATCGCCGCCACCGGCGAGCAGGTCACCATCGGCCTGCTGGCGCTGGCGCTCGAGAAGCGCGGCCAGAAGGCGCGCTCGTACACCGGCGCGCAGGTCTCGATCCAGACCGACAAGGCCTACGGCAAGGCGCGCATCCAGAAGATCGACCCCTCACGGTTGCTGGCCGACTGCAAGGCCGGCATCGTGCCGGTGGTCGCGGGTTTCCAGGGCGTGGACGACGACGGCAGCATCACCACGCTCGGTCGCGGCGGCTCCGACACCACCGGCGTTGCGCTGGCCGCGGCGCTGAAGGCCGACGAGTGCCAGATCTACACCGACGTGGACGGCGTCTACACGACCGACCCGCGCGTCGAGCCGCGCGCGCGCCGGCTCGACAAGATCACGTTCGAGGAAATGCTGGAGCTGGCCTCGCTGGGCAGCAAGGTGCTGCAGATCCGCTCCGTTGAATTCGCCGGCAAGTACAAGGTGCCGCTGCGCGTGCTGTCGACCTTCGTCGAGGGCCCCGGCACGCTCATCACGCTAGAGGACACTCTCTCAGGGGGTACCGTGGAAGACGCACTCATCTCAGGCATCGCCTTCAACCGCGACGAGGCGCAGATCACCATCTGCAACGTGCCCGACCGGCCCGGCATCGCGGCCGCCATCCTCGGGCCCATCGGCGACGCCAACATCGAGGTGGACATGATCGTGCAGAACGTGGCCGGCGACTCGACCACCGACTTCACCTTCACCGTGCACCGCAACGACTTCGACCGCGCGCACGAGGTCAGCAAGAAGGTCGCGGCCGAGCTCAACGCCAAGGGCGTGCGCACCGCCAACGACATCTGCAAGGTGTCGATCGTCGGCGTGGGCATGCGCAGCCACGCCGGCATCGCCAGCAAGATGTTCAAGGCGCTGGCCAGCGACGGCATCAACATCCAGATGATTTCGACGTCCGAGATCAAGATTTCGGTCGTGATCCAGGACAAGTACCTGGAACTGGCCGTGCGCACGCTGCACAAGGCCTTCGACCTCGAAAAAGGCAAGGCCTGACATGCTGCTCCTGACGCGCAAGGCCGGCGATGCGATCGTCATCGGCCCGGACATCGTGGTGAAAATCCTCGAGGTGCAGGGCAACCGCGTGCAGCTGGGCATCGAGGCGCCCAAGGCCGTGAAGATCGGCGACGCGCCGGTCGCCACGCCCGGGCCGCCCAAGAAGTAGCGTCCAAGACGCCCGGGGGGCCACCGCCCTATAATGCGCGCCCGCCGGAACCCCCGGCGTGCAGCAAAAAGAAGTCCACGGACAGATGGCCGAGTGGACGAAGGCGCGCCCCTGCTAAGGGCGTATAGGGCTTAATACCCTATCGAGGGTTCGAATCCCTCTCTGTCCGCCAGTACATTTCAAATGAAGAGACCCCGGCCTTGTGCCGGGGTCTCTTCATTTGTGTTCCCGGCAGAGAAGGATCCGAACCCGAGATATCGAGGGTTCGGGCATGGCCGCCGCAGGCGGCCATGCCGTTG
>JAYUGN010000128.1:0-1922 GCA_043767605.1 Gammaproteobacteria bacterium | reverse complement strand
CGATTGGCGCGAGCATGGTCCAGCGCGTGCACGGCGCGTTCGTGGACGACCACGAGGTCCACAAGGTCGTCGCCTACTGGAAGCAGGCCGGCAAGCCCGAGTACATCGAGAGCGTGCTGGCCGACGAGCCTCGGGAAGGCAGCGAGGGCGACGTGGATGCCGAGAAGGACGAGCTGTACGACGCCGCGGTGGCGATCGTGCTCGAGTCGCGCAAGGCCTCGGTGAGCTGGGTTCAGCGGCGCCTGAAGATCGGCTACAACCGCGCCGCCCGCATGGTCGAGCAGATGGAAGCTTCGGGCCTGGTCGGCCCCAGCGGCGCTGGCGGCGTGCGCGAAGTGCTGGCGCCGAACCGGTGAAAAAAAGAAAAGGGGTCGCAGTCGTTTTCTTTACGGCGATGCTGTTCGCCGGCCTCGCCCACGCCGCACCCGCCAGGGACGCCCTGCAGCGTTTCGTCGAGCGCGTGGACACGCTGAGCGGCGAGTTCACGCAGGTGCAGAAGGACGAGCACGGAAGCATCACGCAAACCTCTTCCGGCAAGCTGTGGCTCGCGCGGCCCGGCAAGTTCAAGTGGTCTTACGAGAAACCGTACGCGCAGCTGATGAGCTGCGACGGCGAAAGACTCTGGATGTACGACCCGGATCTCGCGCAGGTCACGGTGCGCCCGGCCGGCGCGAGCCTGCAGGGCACCCCGGCGCAGCTGCTCACCGATCGCGTTGCGCTCGAGAAGCAGTTCAAGGTCGAGGACCTCGGCATCGAAGGCGGGTTGCGCAAGCTCAAGCTCACGCCCAGGGCCGCCGAGAGCGACTTCAAGTCGGTGCAGCTGTGGCTCGCCGACGGCGTGCCGCAGCGCATGAGCTTCTTCGACCAGCTCGGCGGCAGCAGCGAAGTCTCGTTCAGCCACCTCAAGGTCAACGAAAAGCTCGACCCGAAGCTGTTCGTGTTCGAAGTGCCCAAGGGCACCGAGATCATCGAGGCCAAGTGACTTCCGTCGCGGCGCCACTGGCCGACCGCATGCGTCCACGCACGCTTGACGAGATCGCAGGGCAATCCCACCTCGTCGGCCTCGGCGCGCCGCTGCGCCAACTGCTCGACCGCGGAACGGTGCCCTCGATGGTGCTGTGGGGCCCGCCGGGCACGGGCAAGACCACGCTGGCGCGGCTGGTGGCCAAGGCCTCCGACTGCGAGTTCGCCACGATGTCGGCGGTGATGGCCGGCGTGAAGGACATCCGCGAGGCCGTGCTGCGCGCCAAGATGCTGCGCGAGTCGATCACGCCGCGACGCACGGTGCTGTTCATTGACGAGATCCACCGCTTCAACAAGGGCCAGCAGGACGCGCTGTTGCCGCACATCGAGGACGGCACGCTGATCCTGGTCGGCGCCACCACCGAAAATCCGTCGTTCGAGCTGAACTCGGCACTGCTCTCGCGCTTGCGGGTATTCGTACTGAAGCCCTTGTCCGCCGACGACCTGCGCGTGCTGGTGCGCCGTGCGCTGAGCGATGCGGAGCGCGGCCTGGGCAACGTTGCGCTGCCGGACGAGTGGATCGAATCGATCGTGGGGCTGGCCGACGGCGATGCGCGCCGCGCGCTGATCCTCACCGAAACTGCCGCCGAACTGGTGCGCGCCGAAGGCAAGGCCGACGCCGGCGCGCTCGAGAAACTTGTCGGCCGCTCGCTGCGCCGCTTCGACAAGGCTGGCGACCATTTCTACGACCAGATCTCGGCGCTGCACAAGTCGGTGCGCGGCTCCGATCCCGACGCGGCGCTGTACTGGTACGCGCGGATGCTCGACGGCGGCGCCGATCCGCGGTATCTGGCGCGGCGTGTCACCCGCATGGCGGTCGAGGACATCGGCCTGGCCGATCCGCGCGCGCTGCGCATGTGCCTCGACGCCTGGGACACCTATGAGCGGCTCGGTTCGCC
>JAYUGN010000127.1:0-1923 GCA_043767605.1 Gammaproteobacteria bacterium | reverse complement strand
ATCATCCTGCTGTTCGCCACCTTCATCGTGCTGTGCGGCACCGGCCATGCGATCGAGATCTGGACCATCTGGGATCCGGTTTACGCGTTCCAGGGCGTGTGGAAGGGGCTGACGGCGGCGGTCTCGATCATCACCGCGGTGGCGCTCGTGCCGCTCGTGCCGCAGGCGCTGGCCATGAAGACGCCGCGGCAGATGCAGCGGGAAGTGGACAATGCGGTGGACACCCTGCGCGAGACGCAGGAGCAGCTGGTGGAGAACGAGAAGATGGCCTCGCTCGGCGCGCTGGTGGCCGGCGTGTCGCACGAGATCAACACGCCGCTGGCCATCGGCGTCACGGCGGCCTCGACGCTCGAGGAATGGAGCAAGCGCGTGCAGCAGCAGCATACGCAGGGCACGCTGTCGCAGGCCGACTTGGACGGCTTCGTGGCGATGGCGCAGGAATCCTCGCAGGTGATCCTGCGCAACCTGCAGCGCGCGGTCGAGTTGATCCAGAGCTTCAAGCAGGTGGCGGTGGACCAGGCCTCCAGCGAGCGCCGGCAGTTCGGCCTGCGCACCTACCTCGAGGAAATCCTGGTCAGCCTCGGGCCGCGCCTGAAGCGCACGCCGCACACGGTCACGGTGGATTGCCCGCCGGCGCTGGTGATCGATTCCTTCCCCGGCGTGCTGGCGCAGATCCTCACCAACCTGATCACCAACTCGCTGCTGCACGCGTACCCGGCAGGCCGCAAGGGCAAGATCCGCATCGGCGCGCGCGAGGAGGGCGGCGACGTCCACCTGGTCTACGAGGACGACGGCGTGGGCATGCCGCCCGAGCACGTCAAGCGCGTGTTCGACCCGTTCTTCACGACCAAGCGCGGCAGCGGCGGCTCGGGCCTGGGGATGCACATCGTCCACAACCTCGTCACGCAGATGCTCGGCGGCACGATCGAGGTCACCAGCGTGATCACGCAGGGCACGAAGGTCCACATCAGCTTTCCTTCCGGGATCCCGCGGGCGGCGGCCTAGCCGGGCGATTCGCTACAATGCGCCCCCTCCGAGGGGACCCAAAATGAACCTGCACGAATACCAGGCGAAGGAAATCTTCACGCGTTACGGCATTCCGGTTCCGGAAGGCCAGCTGGCCAAGAGCCCGGAGGCCGCGCGCGCCGCGGCCAAGGCGCTCGGTGGCCGCGTGGTGGTGAAGGCGCAGGTGCACGCGGGGGGTCGCGGCAAGGCCGGTGGCGTCAAGCTGGTCAACGATGCCGACGCGGCGGAAGAAGCCGCCAAGAAAATGCTCGGCACGCGCCTGGTCACCAAGCAGACCGGCCCCGATGGCATGCCGGTGAACTCGGTCTGGGTCGAGAAGCCCAGCAACATCGCGCGCGAGCTGTATGTCTCGGGCCTGGTGGATCGTTCGCGCGAGCGCCTGGTGTTCATGGCCTCAGAAGCCGGCGGCATGGACATCGAGGAAGTGGCCGAGAAGCACCCGGAAAAAATCAAGCACATCGCGATCAACCCGGCCGCCGGCCTGCAGCCTTACCAGGCGCGCCAGCTCGGCTTTTTCCTGGGTCTGAACAAGGAGCAGGTGGAACAGTTCAGCAAGATCATGTTCGGGCTCTACCGCATTGTGGTGGATCTGGACGCGAGCCTGATCGAGATCAACCCGCTGATCGTCACGAAGGAAGGCAACGTGTTCTGCCTCGACGCGAAGCTCAACTTCGACGAGAACGCCCTGTTCCGCCAGCGCGCCATCGCCGAGATGCGCGACGGCTCGCAGGAAGATGACCAGGAGCGCAAGGCGCGCGAGAACGACCTCAACTACGTGACGCTCGACGGCGACATCGGCTGCATGGTCAACGGCGCGGGCCTGGCCATGGCGACCATGGACATCGTGAAATTGCACGGCGGCAAGCCGGCCAACTTCCTCGACGTCGGCGGCGGCGC
>JAYUGN010000126.1:0-5840 GCA_043767605.1 Gammaproteobacteria bacterium | reverse complement strand
GCCCGGCCTATCAGCGCGCGCTGAATCGCGGCGGCCCGAACACCATCCTGAAATAAAGGGGACGCACACCTTTAAACAAAGGGGACGCACACCTTTATCGAAGGCCGGCACTGCCGGCCTTTCTTTTGCGCGGAATAAAGGTGTGCGTCCCCTTTGTTTAAAAGACGGGCCAGCGCTCGCCGATTTTGCCGCCGTCGTAGACCGCGATGTCGCCGAACTGCAGGAACACGAACTCGCTCTGGTTCGGCCGCAGGAACACGTGGTCGCCGATCTCGAGCTTCACCTCGGCTGAGCCGTTGAGCATGTCCTGGTTGGTGGAATGCCCCCAGATGCCGTTGCGCTGCAGGCCCGGCGGCGACTCCACGTTGGCGAGCCAGTAGCCGCCATAAATGTAGAACGTGCGCGCGGTGTTCGGGTCCCAGGCGCGGAACAAGCCGGCGAGGCCTTCGAGGCCGGGGATCGCGGTGTGATCCAGCGATTTCAGCACGGGCGTGGCGATGAACGCGGCCGGCACGTGGTCGGCGAGGCCGGCGGTGTCGAAGTCGGTCGGCTTCACGAGGCCTGAGCCCATCGCCAGCTCGTTGCCCGGCGAGTTCTCGTCGTAATACTCGTAGGTGTTGCTGCCGCCGATGTTCAGCGTCAGCGACTCCGGCTGCCACGCGGCGCCGAGGGTTTCCTGGCCGGCCTTCGTACACTCGTTGTAGAACGCCCAGGCCTTGGCCAGCGCGCCCTTCACGCCGCCGAGCGCCTCGGGGATTTTCGCGGCGTGCGCCTCGTAGCCCATGAAGCCGGAGAACACGGTCGCGCCGCCGTCCGCCCCATTCTCGGAATTGACGGCGCGAATTGCCTCGGCGACATCCTGCGCACGGGTAAAGCCGCCCCGATGAAGGCCGACGTCCAGCTCGAGGTTCAGCCGAAGTCGGCGAGCCGCGTTGGCGCCAACGCCCGCCGCCAGTTCGCGGTATTCGCGGATGCGGGCGGGCGTGTCCACCAGCCATTCGATCTGCTTGAGCGGCTCGAAGGCATTGGCCTTGTGCTCGGCGAAGAACGCGCGCGCAGCGCCCGCCGGCATCGGCTTGCCGAGCAGCATCTGGGCATCGGTCATTTCGGATGCGAGCAGGTTCACGTGCGGCTGGTGGAACACCATCAGCCGGTCGGTGCCGGTGGCCGCGCGCACCTCGCGCAACAGGGCCACGCTCGGCAGCGACTTGGCGACGATGCGGAAATGCTTGTTTTTCGGCAGGTGGCCTTTAAGCGTGCCGAGGTTCTGCCGGAAGCGCGCGCGATCGATGACCAGCGTCGGCCGCATCAGGCCCGCGGTGCGCAGCGCCGACTGCAGCGCGAGAAAATACTCGTCGTGGGCGCCGCCGTGCGTACCGGGCCTTTTGGCGGCGAGCAAGGCCACCGCCGCGCCCGCGGCGCCGAGCAACACAGTGCGTCGTTTCATGCGTTGAAAATCCTCTTGAGGTACGGGTTGAGCATCTTGCCCTCGGGGTCGAGCTGCGCGCGCACCGCGCAGAAATCCTTCCACCGCGGATAACGTGCCGCCAGCGTCGCGCCATCGAGCGTGTTCATCTTGCCCCAATGCGGCCGCCCGCCGACGTCCTGGTACAGCGGCTCGACATCGGCGAAGTAATCGAGCGGATATTCCTTGTAGTACTGGTGCACGGCGATCGAGCCTGAAGTCTCGTGCTGGTAAAAGGGGCTCAGCCAGGCCAGGTCGCCCTTGACCACGCGCACCTCGATCACGAAGAAAATCTCGGGATGCCTGACGTCGACGACGTTTTTCACCTTCTTCAGCACCGGCAGCAAGGCCTCGCGCGGCAGGTGGTATTCCATCTCGTTGAAGCGGATGTTGCGCGGCGTCGGGAACATCTTCCAGCTCGGCTCGACCTCGTCGGTCGGCGGGCTGTGCTCGATGAACGTGTCGAACAGCGCGTGGCGCGCGCCGCGCCACAGATAATTACGGGAGAGCCGCATCAGGTCCACGAGGTCGTCGTCGCGATTCGGCGCACGCGGCACGCCGGCGTCCGTCGTCGGGTCGATCGCGATGATCGCCGCGCGGCCAGACTGCGGGATCAGGTAGCAGTCCAGGCTGTAGTGCTTGGCCGCGAGCGCATCCCAAGTCTCGTAGAACTCCTCGAGCGGCACGTTCCAGCTGCGCTTGCGCGCGCGAAACGGCGCGACGTTCTGCAGCGTGTACTGCGTGATCGCGCCTAGCGCGCCCAGCGACACGCGCCCGGCGTCGAAGATGTCGGGGTTCTTCTCGCGGCTGCACTCGAGCACCTCGCCGCGCGGTGTGACGAGCTGGAACCCCTTCACGAACGAGTGCAGGGCGCCCATGCCCGCGCCGGTGCCATGCGTGCCGGTGGCCAGCGCGCCGCCGAGCGTCTGGCTGTCGATGTCCGGCATGTTCGGCAGGGCCTGGCCGATCGCGTTGAGCGGCTCGCCAAGTTCGCTGAGCCGCGTGCCGGCGCCGACAGTCGCGGTCAGGGCCGCGGCATCGTGCGACAGCACGCCGGAGAAATTGCGCAGCGACAGGAGCGTGCCGTCGGTGGGGATCAGTTCGCTGAACGAATGGCTGCTGCCGACGGGGCGCACCGGGCCCTTCGCAGCCTTCATGAAGCTCGCCAGTTGGTCGAGCGTTTCGGGCGCCGCGCGCCCCTCCGGCAGGCAGCTGCGGTAGCCCGACCAGTTCTGCCAAGGGAGAAGTTTCTGGCCGTCCGGACCCGTGGCCGCCGCGGGCGGCTTGGGCATCTTCGAGGCGCCGTAGTCGTTGCAGCCGGGCAGGACGGTCGTGGCCGCAAGGCCCAGCGCGCCCGTCAGCAGTTGCCGGCGCTTCACGAACTGCCCATGAAACGGATCAGCGCGGCGAAATCCTTCTCGCTGCAATCGCTGCAGCCGCCCATCGGCGGCATGCCCTTGTAGCCGTTGATCGCGTGATCGAGCAGCGTTTTTTCGCCCTGCGCGAGCCGCGGCGCCCAGGCCGCAGTGTCGCCGGCCAGCGGCGCGCCGGAACCCTGCGCGGCGTGGCAAGCCTTGCAGGTCTGCGCGTACAGGCGCGCGAGCTTGGGGTCTGAGGGCGCCAGCGTCGCGGCATTGGCCGCGGCGGGCGTGGGCTTGTCGCAGGCGCAGGCGCCGAGCAGCAGCAGGGCGAGCGCAATCGGGCGTAGGTAACGCATGGGTCCCCTTTGAATGGTGCCCATCTTAGGCAAGCGCGATATATCCTGTCGCATGCTCCGGACCCTGATCTTGGCCGCGCTGTTCGCCGCCGCGCCCGCGCTCGCGCAGGACGCCACCACCACCTCCAGCCCCCCGCCCGAATCTCCGCCGGCCGAGACCGCACCGCCGGCCGAGACCGCGCCGCCGGCCGATGCGCCCGTAGCGGACGCACCGGTCTCCGATGCGCCGGCCCCCGAAGTGCCGACGGCCGCCGAGACCTTGCCGACGATCCCGGTGCCCGATCTTGCGCCGCCGTCCGAGACGTCCGGCGCTACGCAGCTCGACGACGTGGTCGTCACCGCGCAGAAGGTCAAGCAGCCGCTGCGCAGGGTGCCGATCTCGGTCACGGCGCTCGGTGGCGATTTCATCGCGGCCACCGGCGCCGCCGATCTTGCCGATGTCTCCTTGTATGTGCCCAACGTGCGCGTGGACGCCGACGACCTCGGTTCGCCGCAGATTTTCATCCGCGGCTTCGGCACCAACGCCTTCAACCCGAGCTTCGAAGGCTCGGTGGCCTTCGTGCAGGACGAGATCTTCTTCGGCCGGCCCGGCTACTTCACCGAGGCGATGTTCGACATTGACCGCGTCGAGGTGCTGCGCGGGCCGCAGGGCACGCTGTTCGGCAAGAACTGCGTGGCCGGCGTGTTCAACGTGACCAGCCGCGGCCCCGAGGACAGCCTCGAGGCGAACCTGATGTCCTTCATCGGCCAGCAGGGCGAGAAGCGCTACGAGGGCGGGGCGGGCGGCATGCTCACCGGCTGGTTCGGCGTTCGCGTCGCGGCGCTCAAGCGCAACCAGGCCGGCGATCTTTACAACACCTTCCTGCAGCGCCCCGAAGAGGCGCTGGACCAGCAGGCCGGCCGCGTGCGCGCCGTGGTGTACCCGGGCTTTGGCCTGAAGAGCGAAGTGGCGGTGGTGAAGTCCGAGACCGAGGCGCCGTTCTGGCCGCTGCAACTGTTCAAGCTCGACGACGACACGCGCACGTTCCTGCAGAACTACGACCCCAACGTCGAGGACAACCCCAAGGATTTCCGCACCGAGGCCGACACGCGCGGCTTCATCCAGAAGGGCTCGACCACGTTCTCGGTGAAGACCGACTGGGACGCCGGCAGCCTCGGCCCGCTGCACGACCTTGCGCCGGTGCTGGTGCTCGGCAGCTCGAAGTTCCACATCGACCAGCTCAACGAGCTGGACGTCTCGCCCGCCGACATCGGCCGGCTCGACAACCACGAGCACCACAAGCAGACCAGCGCAGAGCTCCGCGTCGCCGGCCATGCCGACAGCCTGTTCGGCCTGGGCACCGGGCTCGAGTTCGTGACCGGCGCGTTCTACTACAAGTCCAACTACATCCTGCTGGCGCAGATCCTCGCCGGCGCGGACCTCGGGGCCTACACGCAGACGCGCGATTTCTGCCAGCTCGCGACCGGCGACCAGGACGCGACGGTCGGCGCGACCGGTTGCAACAGCAACACGCCGGGGGCCGGCGTCCTCGGCACGCCGACGGCCTCGCTGGTGGCCGGCGACCTGTACCGCTTCGACTACGACCAGGACGTGAGCTCGCTGGCGTACTTCGGGCAGTTCACCTGGAATGTCACCGAACACATTGCGGTGACGCCGGGCGTGCGCCTGAACCGCGAGAAGAAACAGGTCGGGGTCCACGGCAACTCGCATTGCCAGGCCAAGGACGCCAACGGCACCGGGCCCTGCTTCATGGAGCAGCTGCTGCAGGCCGAGGATTACAACGAGGCGCACGATCGCAGCGAGAGCGACCTGTCGCCCAAGCTCGCGCTGCAGTACTTCGCGCCCTGGGGCGTGAATTTCTACACCTCGTACGCCAAGGGTTACAAGAGCGGCGGCTTCAACTCGATCGGCTTCAAGGGCACGCACACGCAGGCCGAGGCCGACGCGGATTCCAGCGGCAACACCACGCCGCACACGCTGGAGTACGAGCCGGAGCGCGCACAGACTTACGAGGTCGGCGCCAAGGCGCGGTTGTTCGAGAACAGCGTCGAGGTAAATCTCACCGGCTACCACACGCGCTTCCAGAACCTGCAGGTGCTGGCGTTCAACGGCTTCCTGTTCGATGTGAGCAACGCCGGCAGCGCGCAGTCCAAGGGTTTCGAATTCGACTTCCGCTGGCTGACGCCGTGGCAGCCGCTGAAGATCGTCGGCTCGGCCGGCCTGCTCGACGCGCGCTACGACAGCTATCCCGGCGCGCCGGCGCCGATCTCGCAAGGCATCGGCACCAAGCAGGACCTTGCCGGCCAGCGCATCGCCTTCGCGCCGCGCCAGACCGCGACGCTCACGCCGCAACTCACCTTCCTGTTCGGCAATGTGGTCACCACGCTGGCCGGCGACGTGCTGTACCAGGGCGACCAGTACACCGACACCGACCTCGACCCGAACACCTACCAGGGCGCGTACACCAAGTTCACAGCGCGCATCGCGGTGTCCGCGATCAGCGGCCTGTGGTCGGTTGCGCTCGGTGGCAGCAACCTCACGGACGAGCGCGTGCTCAACCAGGTCACCGACGCCTCGTTCTTCCCGGGCACCTACTTCGCGCAGCAGGCTAGCGGCCGCCAGCTCTTCGGCACGCTGACGCTGCATCTCTGAAAAGA
>JAYUGN010000125.1:0-5855 GCA_043767605.1 Gammaproteobacteria bacterium | reverse complement strand
CCGAGCGCAGGTGCCACAGGAAAATCCCGCAGACCACGGCCACCACCAGGAATTCCTCGATCAGCTTGTGCGACAGGTTTTCCACCGCACGGCCGATGAGCGCCGAGCGGTCGTAAGTCTCCACGATCTCGACACCCGCAGGCAGGCTGGCCTTGAGGATTTCAAGCTTCGCCTTCACGGCCTTGATCGTGGACTGCGCGTTCTCGCCGGAGCGCAGCACGATGACGCCGCCAACCACTTCGCCCTCGCCGTCCAGCTCGGCGACGCCGCGCCGCGTTTCGGGGCCGAGCTGGATCGTGGCCACGTCGCGCAACAGGATCGGCGTGCCGCCGGTCTCGCTGACGCCGACCGGGATCTGCTGGAAATCCTCGAGCGTCTTGAGGTAGCCGCGCGTGCGCACCATGTACTCGGCCTCGGCCAGCTCGAGCACCGAGCCGCCGGCCTCGCTGTTGGCAGCCTTCACCGCGGCGATCACTTTCTCGAGCGGCAGGCGGTAGGCACGCAAGCGATCGGGATCGAGCACGATCTGGTATTGCCGGTTGAAGCCGCCGAGCGTGGCGACCTCGGCCACGTCCTGCACGCTCTTCAGCTCGTACTTCAGGAACCAGTCCTGCAGCGCGCGCAACTGGCTGATGTCGTTCTTGCCACTGCGATCCACCAGCGCGTACTCGTAGATCCAGCCCACGCCGGTGGCGTCGGGTCCCAGCGCCGCACGCGCGCCCGCCGGCAAGCGGCCCTGCACCTGCGACAGGTACTCGAGCACACGCGAGCGCGCCCAGTAGAGATCCACGCCGTCCTCGAACAGCACGTAGACAAGGGATTCGCCGAACAACGAATAGCCGCGCACCGTCTTCGCATGCGGCACCGACAACAAAGTGGTGGTCAGCGGATAAGTGACCTGGTCCTCCACCACCTGCGGCGCCTGACCGGGGTACACCGTGCGCACAATCACCTGCGTGTCTGAGAGATCCGGGATTGCGTCCAGCGGCGTGTTCGCAGCCGAGTAGACGCCCCACCCCACCAGCAGCCCCGCCGCCAGCAGCACCAGCAGCCGGTTGTGGACCGACCAGTGAACCAGGCGCGCGATCATGGCTTGCCGCTGTCGCCTAAGCGGTTGTAAGCCCCGAGCAGGCTGGCTTCCGAGTCGATCAGGAACTGCCCCGAGACGACGACCTGTTGCCCCGGCACGAGCCCTTCGAGCACCACGGTCTGGTCGCCCTGCTCGGCGCCGAGCGTCACGAGCACCGGACGGTAGCGGCCCGCGCCTTCCGCCACCAGCACCACGTTGCGCGTGCCGGTGCGGATCACCGCCTCGCTCGGCACCAGCAGCGCCTCGCCGGTGACGCCGCCGAGCACGCTCACCTGCGCATACATGCCGGGCTTGAGCGCGCCATTCGCGTTGTCGAACGACAGGCGCGCGCGCAGCGTGCGCGTTTGCGCGTCGAGCATCGGATAGACATATTCCACCGCGCCCTTGAGCACCGTGCCAGCCTGCGATTTCAGCCGCACCTCGGCGGCGTTGCCCGCCCTGATCCAGCCGGCCTGCGCTTCCGGCACCTCGACCACGACCCACACGCGCGAGAGATCGGCGAGCTTCATCAGCGGCATGCCGGGCGTGACCTGCGCGCCGTGGCGCACCAGCAACTCGGTCACGACGCCCGGCTGCGGCGCGACGATGTCCACGCGACGCTGCGCCCCGTTCTTGCCGCGGCCCGCCACGCCCAGCAGCTCCAGCCGCGATTGCGCGGCCTCGATCAGGCTCGCATCGCCGAGCTTCTGCGCCAGTGCCAGCTCTTCCTGCGCAGCCAGCAGGTCCGGCGCATAAATGCCGGCCAGGACCTGGCCACGCCGCACGCGGTCGCCAACGGCTTTCACATCGAGCCGCTCGATCCAGCCGGCTGCGCGCGCTTCGATCGTGGCGATGCGGTTCTCGTCCACCGCCACGCTGCCCACGACTTCCAGCCGCTGCGCCGAGCGGCCGCTCGTCACGGGCGCCGTGCGCATGCCCAGGTTCTGCGCCATGCGCGGATCGATTTCCACGATTGTTGCGCCGTCGGCGCTGCCGTCGGCGCCGCCGGCGCCGTACTTGGGCACCAGCTGCATGTCCATGAAGGGCGACTTGCCGGGCTGCTCGAAGTGCTGGTCCGGCTTCATCGGGTCGTACCAGTAGAGCGGCTTGCGCTCGGCGCCCGCCTGCGGCTGCGCCGCCACGCCCTGGGCGTACCACCAGACACCGGCAGCGGCGAGCGCCATGGCTGCAATGGCAACGAGAAGTTTACGGTTCATGGCTTCGCTTCCTGGTTGTCGTCGGCCGCAACGTCGAACGCGCCGAGGTAAGTCAGTTGAATGTAGTGGCGGGCGTAGTCGCCCTGCAGCAGCAGGCGCGCCATGCGCAGCTCGAGCGCGGACCGGCGCGCATCGAGCACTTCGCGCAGGCTGCCGCGGCCCGAGCGCCAGCCGTTCAGCGCCGCGTCGATGCGCGCGCCGGCCTGCGGCAGCAGATCCTTGTCGTATTGCCGGAGCCGGGCGTCGAGCTGCACCCAGTCCTGGAAATTGAGGCGCGCCTCGGACTCGAGCTGGCGGCCAGCGTCCTCGACGCCAGACTCCGCGGCCTGCTGGCGCGCGAGCGCCGCGGCGACGCCGCGATCCTGGCGCTTGCCCGTGAAGAGCGGCAGGTCCATGCCGACGCGCAGCACCAGTTCCTCCGGATATTCCGGGCGGTAGGCGTACCCCAGCTCGACGCGCCAGTCGGGCTGGTAAGCCGACTTGGCGAGATCCGCCTGCGTCTGTGCAGCGGCCACCCCCGCACTGGCCTGCGCCAGCCGAGGATGCTGGCGCGCGCGTCCGAGCACTTGCTCGAGCGTCGGCGCCGGCGGCATCGCGGGGAGGTCCGGACACACCGGGCGCTGCGCGTCTTCACCGATCCAGCGCGACAGCGTGTTGCGTCCATGCGCCACGTCCTGCTCCGCGCCGCTCACCGCATCTTCGAGGCGGGCGGCTTCGATGCGCGCCGCCAGGACTTCGGCCTGCGTGGCACGGCCGGTCTTGAAGGCGATCTCGACGGCTTGCTGCTGCGTCTGCGCCTCGCGCTGCGTCGCGCGCGCCAGGCTCAGCGCGCGGTCATAACGCCACAGATCGATCCAGGCCAGCGCGGCATCACGCCGGATCGCGCGCTGCGCGGCCTGCTGCGCGGCATCGAGCTGCGCGGCTTCGCGCTGCGAGCTCTGCCCGCGCAAGCGCCGTTTTTCCGCGCGCGGAAATTCCTGCAACACGCCCACCTGCAGTTGCGTGTCGGGATCGCGGGTAAAGGAATACGCGTTCGGGCCGTTGGCCGGCAGGTCCTGCACGCCGGCGACCAGCCGCGGGTCGGGCAACTGGCTTGCGGCCACTGCCGATTCACGCGCTGCGCGCGCTTCGGCCGCGAGGCCCTTGAGCAAGGGCTGGGCGGTGACGGCCAGCGTCGCCGCTTCGTCGAGGTCGAGTGCGACGAGTTCGGTGAGCTCGGCGTGCGCAGGTGAAACGGCCACCGGCGCGATGGCCAGCGCGATCAGCGCCACGACTATTTTCCGCGCGCCAGCGCGGCGGGTAACAAGGGACATGCACCTTCTCCACGGTCGGGCCTTGCAGCGGCCCGGGGCGGCTCGGTTCAGAGCCGCGAAACAGCTATCAGCCGAGGAGCGTGATGGGAGGTCGCAGGGGCCGCGTGGGCGTTCGCGCAAGAACGCGAACCGGTGCGAATGCCGGCGCGGCCTGCAACGCAGGCGCAACCGACAGGGAGAATGCCGCCGGCATCGCCATCGCGCCCTGGGCGCAGCCGGTCATGTCGGGGCAATTTGCATTGCAGCAGTGGCCCGCGGTCTTGCCGGCGGCTGGCGTACTCGCGGCCATCTGCCCGTGGCAGGGCATCTCGCGCTGCATTTGCACCTGCGCGGCCTTGGCGGCATCGCCCAAGGGCGTGCGCGGGGCCGCGGACACGGCAAAGCCCTGCAGCAGGAGCGTCAGCCCCAGCAGCGCGCTCAACAGCGTCCGGCCACGGTTCATGGGTTCCGACTGTAGGCCGCTTGGCCGCGCCGTGCAATCGGCGCCGACGGGCGGCGTATATTGTGGCCTCCACGGAGGGAGAAAACGAAAATGAGACCCGTCGGATTGGTGGACCAGGGCTTCCTGTGGCTCGAAGGCCGCAATCAGCCCATGCATGTTGCCGGCCTGCAGCTCCTCACGCCGCCCAAGGACGATCCCGAGTGGATCGAGCGCACGGTCGGGCTCGCGCGCGCCGCCACCACGGCTTACCCGCCCTTCAACCAGCGCCTCGTGCGCCGCGGCGGCATGTGGTTCTGGGAGGAGGACACCGAGTTCGACGTCGAGCAGCACTTCTACCACATCAGCCTGCCGAAGCCGGGCCGCATCCGCGAGCTTTTGTCGATCATCTCGAAAATCCACGGCAACCTGATGGACCGCACCAAGCCACTGTGGGAGACCTATCTCATCGACGGCCTCGAGGACGGCCGCGTCGCGCTGTACTCGAAGATCCACCACGCACTGGTGGACGGCGTCGCCGCCAGCCGCATGCTGCTGCGCCAGATGTCGGAATCGCCGGACGAGCGCGCGCTCACGCCGCTGTGGGCGATGGAGCGCAAGAAGCGCGAGACCGGCGAGGAGAAAACCGGGCCCTACGCCGCGATGGCGCAGGCCGCCGCCATGGCGAAGGAGCAGTTGTTCGCGATGCCCAAGGTGGCCCGCGAGCTGATCGGCGCGGCGCGCGCCCGCATCAAGGATCCGGACCATGTGTCCGTATTCCAGGCGCCGCGCAGCATCCTGAACCAGCGCATCTCGGGCTCGCGACGCTTCGCCGCGCAGTCGTATTCCTTCAAGCGCATGCGGGCTGCGGGCAAGCAGCTCGGCGCGACCGTCAACGACATGGCACTGGCGATGGTCTCGTCCGCATTGCGACGCTACCTGCTCGAACTCGACGCGCTGCCGGAAAAACCGCTGGTGGCGATGGTGCCGGTGTCCACGCGCAAGGACGATTCCGATTCGGGCAACCAGGTCGCGATGGTGCTGGCCAACCTCGCCACCCACCTGGACGATCCGGGCGAACGCCTCGGCGCGATCATGCGCTCGATGAAAGACAGCAAGGAACGCTTCTCGCGGATGTCGCAGCTCGAGACCATGAATTACCTCGCGATCGTCATGGCGGCCAGCAGCCTGAACATGGCCACCGGCCTGGTGCCGACCTGGCAGGCGTTCAACATCGTCGTGTCGAACGTGCCGGGCCCGAAGAAGACGCTGTACTTCAACGGCGCGCGCATGGACGGCACCTACCCGGTCTCGATCGTGCTGGACGGCCAGGCGCTGAACATCACCCTGACCAGCTACGGCGAGCACATGGAAGTGGGCCTGATCGCCTGCCGCCGCACGCTGCCGCACATGCAGAAGCTGCTGCAGTACCTGGAAGACGGGCTGGTCGAGCTTGAAGGGCTGGCCGGCGAGGCAAAAACCCAGGCGGCATAGGCGCTTGGCCGCGCCTTAGACCAAGGCCCACTGTCGGAGTAGGCTGACTGGGACGATAGTTCGAGCAGGAACCAGGAGGGTTGCGCATGCCGCTACCTGAAGGACGCGAACGCCGACGCACCGATCTTTATGGGCGTGTGCGCCGGATCATGTACGGGGTGCTGCTCGCCGCAGCCTCTCCCGGTGCGATGGCGGCCGACGAACTCGGCGCGATCGGCCAGTACGCCGCCAGCCTGCGCGACGGTTTGCGGGTGAACCTGAGCGTCCCCGATGTCGGCCAGCTGCACATGAAGGTCAGCCGCTCGCCGGAAGCGCGGATGGAGTTCCAGGAATCCACCAACGGC
>JAYUGN010000124.1:0-1932 GCA_043767605.1 Gammaproteobacteria bacterium | reverse complement strand
GCGAGGGGCTCAAGCACGAGCTGGCCGCGCTGTCGGTGGCGGTGTCCGGCCTCGGCGTGTTCTTCGCCTGGCTGATCTTCCACAAGAACCGCGCCTGGGCCGAGAAAATCGCGCGCCGCAATGCGCTCGGCAATTCCCTGCGCGCGCTGTGGCTCAATGCCTGGGGCTTCGACTGGCTCTATGACCTCGTGTTCCGGCGCCCCTATCTCTGGTTCGCGCGCGTGAACGCCAACGACGGCATCGACGTGGCCATCGGCTACATCCCGAAGGCGCTGTTCCGTTTCAACACGGCGCTCGCGGCAACACAGACCGGCAGCATCCGCTGGTACGCCGCCGGCGTGGCGGCCGGCGCAGTGGTCGTGATCGGCGCGGTGCTCGTGTCATGACCGACGCGCCCTCACCCGCCGCTTCGCGCGCCCCTCACCCGCGCCTTCGGCGCGGCCTCTCCCAAGGGAGAGGCAAGACTCTGTTCCCCTCTCCCTGTGGGAGAGGGTGGCCCGAAGGGCCGGGTGAGGGCGCATGACCGACTCGATCATCCTCGTCTGGCTCATCGCGATCCCGTTCATCGGCGGCTTGCTGAGCTGGATCGGCGAGCTGGCCGGCGGCATCACTTATCCGCGCTGGATCGCGCTCGGCACGATGGGGCTGGCCTTCGCCATGTCGCTGTGGCTCTGGCTGGGCGGCGACTACACGATCGCCGCCGGCATCGGCGCCAAGGCCACCTGGGCGCTCGAGTTCCGCGCACCGTGGATCGAGCGCTTCGGCATCAGCATCCACCTGGGCCTCGACGGCCTGTCCATGCTGCTGATCGTGCTGACCAACCTGCTCGGCCTGATGGCGGTGGCCTGCTCGTGGAAGGAAATCGGCCGCTACGTCGGCTTCTTCCACCTGAACCTGCTGTGGAACCTCGGCGGCGTGGTTGCCGTGTTCCTCGCGCTGGACCTGTTCCTGTTCTTCTTCTTCTGGGAAATGATGCTGGTGCCGATGTACTTCCTGATCGCGATCTGGGGCCACAACGCCCCGGGTGGCAAGGGCCGCATCTACGCGGCGACCAAGTTCTTCATCTACACGCAGGCCTCGGGCCTGCTGATGCTGCTGTCCATCCTGGGTCTGGTGTGGGTGCACCACGCCGGCACGGGCGTGTGGACCTTCGACTACGCGGACCTGCTGCACACGCCGATGTCGAGCAACACGCAGTTCCTGCTGATGCTCGGCTTCTTCGTCGCCTTCATGGTCAAGCTGCCGGTGTTGCCCTTCCATAGCTGGCTGCCGGACGCGCACTCGCAGGCGCCGACCGCGGGCTCGGTGGACCTCGCCGGCATCCTGCTCAAGACCGCGGGCTACGGCCTGATGCGGTTCGGCCTGCCGCTGTTCCCCGAGGCCTCGGCGAGCTTCGCGCCCGTGGCGATGTGGCTCGGCTGCATCGGCATCGTCTACGGCGCGCTGATGACCTTCGCGCAGAACGACGTGAAAAGGCTGGTCGCGTATTCCTCGGTCAGCCACATGGGCTTCGTGCTGATCGGCATCTACGCCGGCACCGAGCAGGCGCTGCAGGGCGCGATGCTCACGATGGTGGCGCACGGCATCTCGGCCGGCGCGCTGTTCATCCTCTGCGGCGAAGTCTACGAGCGCCTGCACACGCGCGATCTGCGCGAGATGGGCGGCCTGTGGTCGCGCTTCCCCTACCTGCCGCCGATCGTGATGTTCTTCTGCCTCGCGGCCCTCGGCCTGCCGGGGCTCGGTAACTTCGTCGGCGAGGTCCTCGTGCTGATCGGCACCTGGCCGACGAACGGCGCGGTGACGGTCGTGGCCGCCAGCGGCCTGATCCTCGCGGCGGTGTACTCGCTGGCCATGATCCAGCGCGCCTTCCACGGGCCGGCGCAATCGGATGAAAAACTCGAAGACCTCAACCGGCGCGAGCTGGCCACCGTG
>JAYUGN010000123.1:0-1945 GCA_043767605.1 Gammaproteobacteria bacterium | reverse complement strand
GCGACGACCTCCTCGAGACCGGCGTGCGCGTCATGGCGCGGCCGCCCGGCAAGCGCAACAGCTCGATCCAGCTCCTGTCCGGTGGCGAGAAGACCATGACGGCGGTGGCGCTGCTGCTGGCGTTGTTCGAGCTGAACCCGGCGCCGTTCTGCCTGCTGGACGAAGTCGATGCGGCGCTGGATGACGCCAACGTCGGCCGTTTTGTGGAAGTGATCCGCGAGATGTCCGAAAAGGTGCAGTTCATCATCATCACGCACAACAAGATCACCATGGAGCTTGCCGCACAGCTGCACGGCGTGACCATGCAGGAGCCCGGCGTTTCGCGACTGGTGTCCGTGGACATCGCGGAGGCGATGGACCTGGCGGCGAAGAACGAATCGGCCGAGGTCGCGGCTTGAGCAGCCTGCAGTGGGCGCTGCTGTTGCTCGGTGTCGGCATCGCGCTCGCCCTGATCGTCTCCAGCGTTCGCGAAAAACGGGCGCGCAACAAGCCAGCCGCGCCGCCGGCCCCGCGCATGACGGGTCGCGACTGGGAAGCGACCTCACCTTCGATGGCCACGCCCGCGGCGCCTGCCGCGATGCCAGCGCCACGGGCGCAATCGCCGGTTGCTGCGCCGTCGCCCGCCGCGCCGCAGCCCGTCGCGATGCGACCGATCATTTCGAGCAATGAATCCTTCGATGAAGTTGGCGTGGGCCGGCCGCGGCGGCGTTCCGAGCCCGAGATCGGCGGTGCCAGCACCATTGCCGAACCGGTGGCGCCTGTGCCGGGCAAGCCGGCCGTCGCACCCCTGCCGCCGCAACTGTTCGGGCTCTACATCGCCGAGCACGAGGGCACCAACATCCTGGGTCCGAAGATCCACACGGCACTGAAGGATCGCGGGCTGCGCTTCGGGCACAAGAAGATCTACCACCGCTACGAAGGTGACGCCGTGCAGTACAGCGTCGCCAGCCTGGTGAAACCCGGCTCGCTCGATCCCGCGGAGGCCGAGGGCTTCGCCACGCCCGGCCTGTCGGTGTTCATGGTGCTGCCGGGGCCGGCCCGGCCGCTCGAGGCCTTGCAGGCCATGCTTGAAACGGCGCGGGGCCTGGCCAAGTCGCTCAATGCCGAGCTATACGACAGCCAGCAGCGCGCGCCGCTGACGACGGAGCGCGAGCGCGAGCTGCGCATGCAGGTCGAGGAGTGGGCGCGCCGCGCCGCGCCGGGCGCAAGTGCCGGCGGCCAAAAGTCTTCTCAATGACGCCGGCCAGCGCCAGTGCCCGCAGCGGGGCGTGAGCACAACCGCCGCGCAGAAGAAGCGCGCAGCCACGCTGCGCGAGGAAATCCGCTCGCACGATCACCGCTACTACGTGCTCGACGAGCCGGGCGTTCCCGACGCGCGGTACGACGCGCTGTTCAGCGAACTCCGCGCGCTCGAGGAAGCCCACCCCGAGCTGCTGAGCCCCGATTCGCCGACGCAGCGCGTGGGCGGCGCACCGAGCGCCGAGTTCGCGCCCGTGCGCCACCGGCGGCCGATGCTCTCCCTGCGCAAGTGCACCACCGGGGACGAGCTGCGCGACTTCGACCGGCGCGTGCGCCAGACGCTGTCGCGCGAGCAGGTGGCCTACACGGTCGAGCCCAAGCTCGATGGCCTTGCGATCTCGTTGACCTACGAGGACGGCGTGCTGGCGCACGGCGCGACGCGTGGCGACGGCGAGACCGGCGAGGACGTCACCGCCAACCTGCGGACCCTGCGCAGCATCCCGCTGAAGCTGGCGGGCAAGGCCCCGCGGCGCATCGAGGTGCGCGGCGAGGTCTTCCTGCCCTGGGCCGGCTTCGAGAAGATGGTGAAGGATGCGCAAGCGCGCGGTGACAAGGCACCCGTGAATCCGCGCAATGCGGCGGCCGGCAGCGTGCGCCAGCTCGATCCGAAAATCACCGCGTCGCGGCCGCTGTCCTTTTATGCCTA
>JAYUGN010000122.1:0-5901 GCA_043767605.1 Gammaproteobacteria bacterium | reverse complement strand
TGAACTTCAGCGCCATCCCCACCTATTTCACCGACAAGCGGCCGTTCTTCACCGAGAATTTCGCGCTGTTCTCAACCGACGTGAACGTGCTGTACACGCGCCGCATCGGCGCGGCGCCGGATTGCGCGGCGCCGCCGGCCTGCGGCCCCGAGGGCGCCAGCGACATCCTCGGCGCGCTGAAGTACACCGGCGCCAGCGGCGACCTGGCCTGGGGCGGCATCGCGGCCTTCGAGGACGACTCCAGCCTGGCCAAGGGCCGCCGGTTCTACGTGGCCCGCGCGCGCGAGAAATTCTCGGATGCGGTGACCCTCGGCTACATGGGCACCTACACGGACCGGCCGACGCTCGAGCGCCACGCCGACGCCAACGCGCTCGACCTGGTCTGGAGCCTGTCGCCCGGCGTTTCGCTGAGCGTGCAGGACGTGGTGACGCACGTGGTGCAGGCGAGCCCGAGCTTCTTCGACCCGGACGGCACCGGCAACGCCGTGAAGGCAATCCTCAACTACGCGCCGGGCGGCCGCTTCGACAGCACGACTTACCTCGTCTCGAAGAACCAGCGCTACAACGTCAACGACGCGGGCTACCAGTCGAGGCCGAGTGAGCACGCGTTGCAGAACCTCAGCAACTTTTACTGGCGCGACTGGTCCGCCGACAGCACGGTGCAGCAGCAGTACGTGAACACCAACCTCGTGCTGCACGCCAACGACAGCGGCGACCTGCTGCCCTCGAGCCTTGTCACCGTGTTCGAGACCGACCAGAAGGACACGCGCTTCATCGGCCTGGAGTACGACGCGCTGAGCGTCGGCGGCGTGGACGACATCCTCACGCGCGGCAACGGCAAGGTGCGCCTGCCTGCGCGGCACTGGCTGTTCCCCTATTACGGCAGCCCGCGCAGCGGCGTGTTCCGCTATCTCGTCGTCGGCGGCTACGGCAGCGGCTATTTCCAGAGCCACGGCTACGAGTACGTGCGCGTCGAGCCGGGCCTGTACCCGAGCGATTCGCTGTCGTGGACGATGGTCGCCGGTTTCACGCGCTCGCCTGACGAGCTGATCTGGCAGGGCGGCAAGGTACTGGGCGCGTTCGACTACCAGGAGACCAACGTCTCCTCCGACATCAACTGGTTCCCGGCCCAGAAGCACTCGCTACGCGTGAAGTTCCAGTGGATCGCCGCCTCGGGTGACAGCGCGGTGGCCATGCAACCCGACGCCGACGGCGGGCTGGGCCTCACCAGCGACGTAATCCCCGCGTTCAACTTCGCAACCACCGCGCTGCAGTTGCGCTACCGCTGGGAGTTCAGGCCGCAGTCAGAGTTCTACCTGGTCTACAGCCGCGGCGGTGATGCGTTCGAGCTCGACTCTGAGCGCAGCTACGGGCAGTCGCTGCGCCGCGGCATCGACGAGGCCACCGCCAGCCAGTTCCTCGCGAAAATCCGCTACCGCTTCGCGATCCTCTGAACGGGGTCGGAGTCAGCCGACGAATGGCGTGCCAGAGTCACGACCGCTTGTCGGGCGACTCTGGCACTCCGCTTATCGGCTGACTCCGACCCCGGTCAGTCGGTACCGAGGAACAACCCATACGCCGGGTTGTCCGTTTCCTCGGCATACGTGTAGCCGAGCGCATCGAGGGTGCGACGGCACTCGGCGCGCTCCTTCCTGGGCACCTGCAGGCCGCACAGCACTCGGCCGTAGGCGGCGCCGTGGTTGCGGTAATGGAACAGCGAGATGTTCCAGCGGCCGTGAATGGCGTTGAGGAAATCGAGGCAGGCGCCGGGCCGCTCCGGGAATTCGAAGCGCATCAGCACTTCGTCCTTCAGCGAAGGTGCGCGGCCGCCGACCATGTAGCGCACGTGCAGCTTGGCCATTTCGTTGCCGGTCATGTCCACGACCGGGTAGCCCATGCGCCGCAGCTTGCGCAGTATCGCGATGCGCCCGGCCTCGCCGTCGCCGCCGAGCTTGAGGCCCACGAACAGGTGCGCTTCGCGGGCCGAGGCGGCGGGCGTCCTTGAAAAAGACTTGCGGCCGCCCGCACTTATGCCTGGCACTGCGTAGCGATAATTGAACTCGGTGACGACGCAGCGGCCCAGGCTGCGCAGGAAGCGCTTGAAGCTGCCGGGCTTCTCGGGGATAGTCACCGCCAGCAGGCTTTCGTGGTGGTCGCCGATCTCGGCGCGCTCGGCGATGTGCCGCAGCCGGTCGAAGTTCACGTTGGCGCCGGAAGCGATCGCCACCAGCGTCTTGTTCGCCGCGCGATGTTGTTGCGTCCATTTCTTGAGCCCGGCGATCGCGACCGCCCCCGCCGGCTCCAGCACCGAGCGGTTCTCGTAAAACACGTCGCGCACCGCGGCGCAGATCTCGTCCACCGAGACCGTCACCATCTCGTCCACCAGCTCGCGCGCGATGCGGAACGGTTCGGCGCCGGCCTGGCGCACGGCAACGCCGTCGGCGAACAGGCCCACCCGCGGCAGCACCACGCGCCTTTTGGCCGCCAGCGCCGCGGTCATGCAGGCGGCATCGTCCGGCTCGACGCCGACGATGCGCACCCCCGGCCGCACGGCCTTGATGTACGCGGCCACGCCGGCCAGCAGCCCGCCGCCGCCGACCGGCACGAACACCACGTCGAGCGCGCCGCTGGCCTGGTTGAGGATCTCGCGACCGATCGTGCCCTGCCCCGCGATCACGTCCGGATCGTCGTAGGGGTGCACGTAGCTCAGGCGCTTCTTGCGCGCCAGCACGCGCGCGAATTCGGCCGATTCGTCGTAGGTGTCGCCATGCAGCACGACCGTGCCGCCGAGCGCGCGAACCGCGTCCACCTTGATCTGCGGCGTGGTGCCGGGCATCACGATGGTGGCCGAGAGCCCCAGGCGGCGGGCGGCCAGGGCCACGCCCTGCGCATGGTTGCCGGCCGAAGCCGTGATCACGCCGGCGGCGCGCTGCGCCGGGTTCAGCCGGGAAATCTTGTTGTAGGCGCCGCGCAGCTTGAAGGAGTGGACCGGCTGCGCGTCCTCCCGCTTGATCAGCACGGTGTTGCCGAGGCGCGCCGACAGCTTGTGCGCCGGCTCCAGCGGGCTGACCACCGCGACGTCATAGACCTCCGCGGCTTCGATGCGCTTGCGGTACTGCTCGAGCAAGGCTAGTCGACGGGACGGCGTGGTCATTCGTTTATTATAGTCGCGCCCTGCATTTTTCCCTTCAGGCACACAACATTTCGATGTCGGAAACCCTAGCGTTCGTTGGCGGCGGCCAGATGGCCGGCAGCCTGATTGGCGGGCTGCGCGCCGCCGGTCACGCCGCTTCGCGCCTGCGCGTGGCGGAACCCGACGCCGCGCGCGCCGATTTCCTGCGCCGCGAGTTCGGCGTGAAGGTGTATGCCACCGCGGCCGAGATCATCAAGGGCGCCGATGCGCTGGTGCTGGCGGTGAAACCACAGGTCATGCAGAAAGCGGTGCGGGGCCTCGCGCCCGCGCCGACGACCACGGTGATCTCGATCGCCGCGGGCATTCGCATCGAATCTCTGCGCAAATGGCTGGGCAGCAGCGCCCCGATCGTGCGCGCGATGCCCAACACGCCGGCCCTGCTGCGCGCCGGTGTCAGCGGCCTGTACGCGCCACCCTCGGTCACGCCGAGCGCGCGGGCGCTGGCGGAGAAAATCCTGCAGGCCGCCGGCAAGACCTGCTGGGTCAAAAGCGAGACGCTGCTCGACGCGGTGACCGCCGTGTCCGGCTCCGGGCCGGCGTATTTTTTCCTGCTGGCCGAGGCGATGCAGGAAGCGGCCGTGGCGCTGGGCCTGGACCGCAAGACGGCCAAGCTGCTCGCCGAGCAGACGCTGGTCGGCGCCGGCCGCATGGCGGACGGTGACATCGAGCTTGCGACGCTGCGCGCCAACGTGACGTCGAAGGGCGGCACGACCGAGGCGGCGATTGCCCATTTCGAGAAGAACGGCGTGCGCAAGCTGGTGGCCGGCGCGATCACGGCGGCCGCCGAGCGCAGCCGCGCCCTGGGCGATGCGCTTGCGGAGCAGCCATGAACAACCTTCACAACGCGTTCAACGAACTGGTCGCGACGATCCTCGACCTGTACCTCTACGTATTCCTGCTGCGCATCCTGCTGCACGCGGTGCGCGCCGATTACTACAACCCCTTGTCGCAGGTGATCCTGAAGCTGACGCAACCGCTGCTCAAGCCGCTGCAGGCGGTGCTGCCGGCCTGGCGCCGCTTCGACCTCGCGGCGGGCGTGATCATGTTCTCGCTGACGGCGCTGTACATCGGGATCATGGCGGCGCTGTGGGGCCAGCGCATCGGGCCGGTGGACGTGCTGTTCTACACGCTGGTGAAGATCGTCGTGCTGGTGCTCAACCTGTACATCTTCGGCCTGGTGATCCAGGCCGTGCTGTCCTGGGTCGGCCCCGGCTTCAGCAACCCGGCCGGCAACCTGCTGTGGGTCATCAACGAGCCGCTGCTCAAGCCGGTGCGCCGCGTGATCCCGCCGACCGGGGGCCTGGATTTTTCGCCGCTGATCGTGATCCTCGTGCTGGTGTTCGTGCGCCGGCTGATCCTGCTGCCGCCGATCTTCTAGATGAGCCCCGCATTCCCCGGCGACTCGGTCGGGCTCGTCACGCCGCGCCAGGTCCTCATCGAGCAGCCGCTGGTGCTCGACAACGGCCGCACGCTGCCGCGCCACGAGCTGACGATCGAGACCTACGGCGAGCTGAACGCGGACAAGAGCAACGCCATCCTCGTCTGCCATGCCCTGAGTGGCGACCACCATGCGGCGGGATATCACGAGGATGCCCTCTCCCCCAACCCCTCTCCCGCAAGCGGGAGAGGCGAGCAAAAGCCCGGCTGGTGGGATAACTGCATCGGCCCCGGCAAGCCGCTCGACACGCGCCGCTTCCACGTGGTCGCCCTGAACAACCTCGGTGGCTGCCGCGGTTCCAGTGGCCCGGGTACGATCGATCCCGCCACCGGCAAGCCTTACGGCCCGGATTTCCCGATCGTGACGGTTCGCGACTGGGTGCGCTCGCAGGCACTGCTGGCCGATGCGCTGGGCATCCGGCAGTGGGCCGCGGTGATCGGCGGCAGCCTCGGCGGCTTCCAGGTCATGCAGTGGGCGATCGATTTCCCCGAGCGCATCCGCCACGCCATTGTCATCGCGGCGGCGCCGAAGCTCTCGGCGCAGAACATCGCCTTCAACGAGATCGCGCGCCAGGCGATCCTGTCGGATCCCGAATTCCACGGCGGCCGCTTCTATGACCACGGCGTGGTGCCCAGCCGCGGCCTGAAGCTCGCGCGCATGCTCGGGCACATCACGTATCTTTCCGACGCGGCGATGCGCGAGAAATTCGGCCGCGAACTGAAATCCGGCGTGATGTCCTTCAACTATGAAGTCGAGTTCGAGGTCGAGAGTTACCTGCGCTACCAGGGCCAGGCTTTCGTGGACCGCTTCGACGCCAACACCTACCTGCTGATGACCAAGGCGCTGGACTACTTCGACCCGGCGCGCGATTTCGGCGGCAGCCTGAGCGCGGCGTTCAGGAAGGCCGCGGCCAAGTTCCTGGTGATCGCGTTCTCGAGCGACTGGCGTTTCGCGCCGGCGCGCTCGCGCGAGATCGTGCGCGCGCTGGTCGAGGCCGGCCGCGACGTGTCGTACGCGCTGGTGGATTCGCAGCTCGGCCACGACGACTTCCTGATGCCGCTGCCGGAATACCACCGCGTGCTCAGCACCTATCTCGGCGCGGCGGAGCAGCCAGGCCCCCCTCTCCCTCAGGGAGAGGGGGGGGCCGCATGAGCGAACACGCCAACGGCCTGCGCCCCGACCTGGCGCTGATCACCGGGTGGATCGCGCCGGGCTCGCGCATCCTCGACCTCGGCTGCGGCGACGGCGCGCTGCTCGCGCACCTCGCCAA
>JAYUGN010000121.1:0-1950 GCA_043767605.1 Gammaproteobacteria bacterium | reverse complement strand
CGAGCGCGCGCTGCGCGAAAAGGGTGTCGGCGCGGTGCTGCTCGATGTCGTGATCGGCTACGGCGCCCATCTCGATCCAGCCGGCTTGATCGCGGATTTACTTGGAAAATTTAATGGAAGAAAACCCGTCGTCATCGCGTCCGTTACCGGAACCGAGGCCGATCCTCAGGTTTATTCGCTTCAAGTCAAAAAATTACGCGCTGCGGGAGTGATCGTTGCCGCCTCGAATGCGCAAGCAGCAAGGCTTGCTGCCCAGGCCGCTGGCGGCCACGTAACGCCTGCTATCCGCCGAGGTAGGCTTTCTCCAGCGCGCCGTCCGCGGCGATCTCCGACGCGCTCCCGCGGGCGGTGATCCGCCCGCCCTCGATGACGTAACCGCGGTCCGCGAGCGACAGCGCCAAACCGGCCATCTGGTCCACCAGCAGGATCGTCACCTGCTCGGCGCGCAGGCGATCC
Source organism: Gammaproteobacteria bacterium (assembly GCA_043767605.1). GTDB lineage: Bacteria > Pseudomonadota > Gammaproteobacteria > Nevskiales > Nevskiaceae > JACPFV01. Next base: position 1,494 of record JAYUGN010000121.1, on the reverse strand, counting down.
AGCGAGGCGAACAGGTCCTCGATCACGGTCGGCGCGAGGCCGAGCGAGGGCTCGTCGAGCAGCAGCAGGCGCGGCTTGGCCATCAGGCCGCGGGCGATCGCGAGCATCTGCTGCTCGCCGCCGGAAAGCAGGCCGGCGCGCTGCTGCAGTCTCTCGCGCAGGCGCGGGAAGCGCTCGAGCAGCGCCTCGACTTCGCTCTCGGGAATCTCCTTGCGCAGATAGCCGCCGAGGCGCAGGTTGTCCAGCACCGAGAGTTCGGGAAATACCTGCCGCCCCTCGGGGACGAGCACCATGCCCCGCGCCACGACGCGGTGCGCCGGCAGCAGCGCGAGCCCGCCGCCTTGGAAGGCGATTTCGCCGCGCACCGGACGGTGCAGACCCGAGAGCGCGCGCATCAGCGTGGACTTGCCCGCGCCGTTGGCGCCAAGCACCGCAACGAGTTCTCCCGCATGCACCCGCAGGTCGATGCCCTTGAGCACCGGCTCGGCGCCGTAGCCCGCTTCGAGTCGCGTGACTTCGAGCAACGGTGCACCGCCGGAGACACCCACCGCGGCGCTTCGCGCTGCGGTCCTTCTTTCGCTGCCGAGGTAAGCGTTGCGCACCGCGGGATCCTGCTGCACGGCCTGCGGCGTGCCGGCGGCGATCGGCGTTCCCGCGTCGAGCACCACCACGTGGTCGGAGATGCCCATCACGATTGCCATGTCGTGCTCGACCAGCAGCACCGCGATGCCGCTTTGCGCGATGCGCCGGAGCAGCGCGCCGAGCGCCGCCTTGTCGGCGCGCGAGAGGCCGGCCGCAGGCTCGTCGAGCATCAGCACCGTGGGCCGCGTCGCGAGCGCGCGCGCGATCTCCACCAGGCGCCGGTCCACGTGCGGCAGGTCGGCGGCGCGCGCGTGCAGGTCGCCGCGGTAGCCGACGAACGCAAGCAGGCGTTCGGCCGCCGCTTCGCTGCCGGCGCGCTCGGGGGAGGCGATCACCAGGTTCTCGATCACCGAGAGGCTGCCGAAGAGCTGCGTGGTCTGGTAGCTGCGCGCCAGGCCCGCGCGGGCCACGCGCCACGCGGGCAGGCCGGCGATCGGCTGCTCGCCCAGGCGCACCGCGCCCGCGTCCGGCCGGTAGAAACCGCACAGCATGTTGAGCACGGTGGTCTTGCCGGCGCCGTTGGGTCCGATCAGGCTGGTGACTTCGCCCGCGCGCGCCTCGAACGATACGCCGGTCGCCGCCTTCACGCCGCCGAACGCGATGGTGAGACCGGAGACCTGGAGGGAAGCTTTTTGGCTTGCATTTTCAATTGAAAAATCTTTTGCAAGAGAAACCCCGACGGCCCGGCGGCGGCGCCGCAGCCACCGCTGCACCTCCCCGACGATGCCCTCGGGCGCGAGCCACAATACGACGAGCATCAGCGCGCCGAAGATCAGCAGCCGGTACTCGGCCAGCCCGGCAAGCACCTCGGGCAGCAGCACCACGATGGCCGCGCCGACCAGCGGCCCGCTC
>JAYUGN010000120.1:0-5912 GCA_043767605.1 Gammaproteobacteria bacterium | reverse complement strand
GATCATGTCTTCGATCATGCCGTCGAGGCCCATTTTCTGGCCGTCGTGCGGGGAATAGATCTTCGCCACTCCATACGCGTGCAGCTGCTCGATTTCTTCCGGCACGATCACGCCGCCGCCGCCGCCGAATACGCGGATGTCGCCACCGCCGCGCTCGCGCAGCATGTCGAGCATGTACTTGAAGAATTCCACGTGCCCGCCCTGGTAGCTGCTGATGGCGATGCCGTGGGCGTCTTCCTGCAGCGCGGCGGTGACGATGTCCTCGACCGAGCGGTTGTGGCCCAGGTGGACGACTTCGCAGCCGTGCTGCTGCAGCAGGCGCCGCATGATGTTGATGGAGGCGTCGTGGCCGTCGAACAGCGCGGCGGCGGTGACGAAACGCAGCGGCGGCTGGGCCGCGGCCTGCGGCTTCACTGCGTTCTTGACCTGGGGAGCGGGGCGGGCCATCACTGACTTTCCGGATATGCAGGCCGAAAGTGTAGTCCAGCACGCCATCTGCGGTCTTTCGGTAGAGTTGATGCGGGGGTGGTTCAAGACATGGATTCGTTACACGCGGAAGCAAAGCCGGCAGACGACCGTTACGCGGCGCAGCGACTGACCGGCTTCCCTTGGCTGCGTTTCGGGCCCGAGCTCGAGCAGGAATACCGCGCCAGCTACATCTCGGTGAACTCGCTGCGGATCCGCGCGGCCAGCCTGGTCGGCATGCTGGCGGTCTTCGGCTTCGTCGGCCTGGACCAGTTCTTCGGCCTCAACCTGCAGGACGCGCGCTCGGACTGGCTGCTGATGCTGGTCACGGTGCCGGCGATCCTGGTGCCGTTCGCCGCCACCTACCGCCCGAGCTTCGGCGCCTACCTGCTGCCGCTGGTCTTCGCCAGCCTGCTGCTGGTGGCCTTGTCCGTCGTCGCGGTCATCTATTTCGGGCGGCAGCAGAACGCCTGGTTCCCGAGCGAGGCGCTGATCCTGGTCACGGGCTACGTGTTTTTTGTCAGCGGCCTGATGTTCTACCAGGCTGCCATCTGCGGGGCGATGGTGTGGGGCGCATTCTTCGTCAGCAACTGGACGGTGCAGTCGCACGACAAGCTGCTGTACGAGGCGTATTACCTGGCGGTGGCCAACGGCCTGGGCTGGCTGGGCCTCTACCTGCTCGAGCACCAGCAGCGCCTGGCCTGGCTGCTGCAGAACGAGCTGGGCCGGCAGGCCGTGCTCGACAGCCTGACCGGCCTGATGAACCGCCGCGCCTTCTCGGCGCACCTCGAGACCGCCTGGCTGCAGGCCCAGCGAGCGCTCACGCCGGTCGGCCTGATGCTGATCGACCTCGACGGCTTCAAGCGCATCAACGATACCTGCGGACATCAGGTCGGCGACACCGCGCTGCAGCGCGTCGCCGCCCAATTGCGCCTCAGCGTGCTGCGGCCGCTCGACGCCGCGGCGCGTTATGGCGGCGACGAATTCATCGCGGTCTGGTACGACGTGGACGGCGCCTGGCTGCAGAAGCTGACGCAGGAATTCCCCAGGCGCCTCGAAGGCATCGTCTGCGGCGAAGGGGCGGCGGCGATCCGGGTGACGGTCAGCGGGGGAGCGGTGGTGGCCTGGCCGCGGCCCGGCATGTCCATGCGCGATGCGATCCGCGAGGCTGACAGCAAGCTCTACGAGATGAAGCGCAGCGCGCCTGGCACCATAGGCTTCGTCGTGCTGCGGCCGCCGGAGAAGCAGGCGGCGGCGTGATTTAGCTGTGTAGGCTGGGCTGAGCCGCGAAGCGGCGAAGCCCAGCATCGGTGGCACATTAGCTGGGCTTCGCTACGCTCAGCCCAGCCTACAATGCGATATGGCCGAACTTCTCTGGCTCACCCATCCCGAGTGCGGCCTGCACGAGATGGGCGCGGGCCATCCCGAATCGCCCGCGCGGCTCGCCGCGATCGAAGCCGCGGTTGCCGCCTCCGCCCTCGGTGCGCGGCGCACGATCCGCCAGTCCACGCCGGCGCCGTTCGAGGCCATCGCCCGCGCGCACGATCCCCGCATGGTGGATGCGCTGGTGAAAGCCGCGCCGTCCTCGGGCTACCGCCAGCTCGACGCCGACACCACGATGAACCCGCACACGATCACCGCCGCACTGCGCGGTGCCGGCGCGTGCGTGGATGCCGTGACCGCCGCGGTGGCCGGCACGCACAAGCTTTCGTTCTGCGCTGTGCGCCCGCCGGGCCACCACGCCGAGCGCAGCACGGCGATGGGCTTCTGCCTGTTCGACAACGTCGCGGTCGGCGCGCTCGCTGCGCTGGCCCGCGGGCTCTCGCGCGTGGCGATCCTGGATTTCGATGTGCACTACGGCAACGGCACCGCGGATATTTTCCGCGACGATCCGCGCGTCATGGTCTGCAACACCTACCAGTACCCGCTGTATCCGTTCTGGGCCGACGGCGGCGGCGCGCCGAATATCATCGATGCGCCGCTGCATCCGGGCGATGGCGGCTCGCAGTTCCGCGAGGCGGTGCTGGCGCGCTGGCAGCCGGCGCTGGCGAAGTTCCGGCCCGAGCTGATCATCGTCTCGGCCGGCTTCGATGCGCATCGTGACGATCCGCTCGCCAACCTCGAACTGCTCGAGCCGGATTACCACTGGATCGGCAGCAAGATCCGCGACTGGTCGGAAGCCTCGGCCGGCGGCCGCGTGGTGGCTTCGCTCGAGGGTGGCTATGCGCTGGGCGCGCTCGGCACGAGCGTGGTCGCGTTCCTCGAAGGCCTCACGGGCCGCGCTGCGCGCGGCTGATTCATCAGGCCGTTTTCCTGGGCGAGCGGGCCCGCCATCCACCGAGCAGCATGAAGGCTACGAAGATGAGCGCCCCCGGCTGGACCAGCGCGGCGCCGACGATGCCGGGGCCCGGGCAATAACCGGCGAGCCCCCAGCCGACGCCAAAGATCAGCGCGCCTGCGATCAGGGAGCGGTCGAGCTGGCGCGACGGCGGCTTGCTGAGAGATCCTGCGAGCAGCGGCTGCCCGCGCCAGCGCAGGAGCGCGAAGCCCGGCAGGGTGATGGCCAGCGCGCCCGCCATCACGAACGCCAGGGAAGGGTTCCAGCCGGGGCCGACGGTGAGGAAAGCCAGCACGCGCGCCGGATCCGCCATGCCGGACACCACGAGCCCGATCCCGAAGAGGGCTCCGGCGGCAGCGGCAACGAGCATGCGGCCACTCACAGCAGCGGCCTCAGGAAGGTGGCGGTCAAGGCGCCGGCCCCCATGAACACGAGCACCGCCGCCAGTGAGCGGGGCGAAAGGTTGGCGAGTCCGCAGACACCGTGGCCGCTGGTGCAGCCGTTGCCCATGCGCGTGCCGTAGCCCACCAGGAGTCCCGCCGGTGCGGCGATCCACCAGGCGACCGGGGTTGCCGGTGCCGGCGCGCCCAGCAGCAGGGCGAGCCAACCGCCCGCGGCGAGGCCGCCGATGAACCATAGCCGCCAGCGACGCTCGTCGCCGGCGCTGTCGAGTGCGCCAAAGGCGATGCCGCTGATGCCGGCGATGCGGCCGAGCGTGGCGTAGAGCAGCAGCGCGGCGCTGCCGATCAGCAGGCCGCCGCCGAAGGACGTCAGGAACATGGGTTGCTCGTATACGGTACGGGGTATAGTATGCGGCCGACGAGTTCGCTGGGCAAGGGGAACGGCCATGAGTGACTGGGATCGCAGCAAGGCACAGGTGCTCTCGCGCCTGAAGCGGGCCGAGGGCCAGGTGCGCGCAGTCACCGCGATGGTCGAGCGCGAGGACGACTGCGAGCAGGTTGCCCAGCAGCTGTCGGCGGCGCGCAAGGCGCTGGATCGCGCGTTCTACGAATTGATGGCCTGCATGACGCGGCGCGAGCTGGCGGCCGCGGGCGTTTACAACCGCGCTGCGCTGGCGCAAGTGGATCACCTCAGCAGCTTGCTGGCGCGGTACGGCTGATGCTGGCCGTCAGCCTCGGGCTGCTCGTGGGCCTCACGCTCGGCCTCACCGGCGCGGGCGGCTCGATCATCGCCGTTCCTTTATTGATGCTGGCGCTGGGCTGGTCGCTGCCGCAGGCCGCGCCGGTGGCGCTGCTCGCGGTGGCCGCGTCGGCGGCCTTCGGCACCTGGGTGGCCTGGGACAAGACCTACGTGCGCTATCGCGCGGCGCTGGTCATGGGCGGGGTCGGCGCGCTGATGACGCCGCTGGGCCTGCAGCTCGCCTCGGTGCTGCCGGCGCGCGTGCTGGTGCTGATGTTTGCCGGCGTCATGCTGGTGGTGGCGACGCGGCTGCTGCTGCAGACACTGCGCGATCCTGCCGCAGCCGTCGTGCTGCGCGCCGCGGTGGCCGGCGACGGCGCTCGCGCCGGCGGCCCGGTCTGCCGGCTCGATCCCGCCACCGGCCGCATCCTCTGGACGCCGCGCTGCGCCGCGGTGCTCGGCGGCATCGGCGCAACCGCCGGCGTGCTGGCCGGACTGCTGGGCGTCGGCGGCGGGTTCGTCATCGTGCCCTCGCTGCGCGCCAGCACGGAGCTCTCGATGCATTCGGCGGTGGCAACATCGCTGATGACCATCGCCCTCACCGCGGGCGGCGCGGTCGTCGCGTCCGCGATCCACAACCCGGCCCTGCCGTGGCGGGTAGCCTTGCCCTTCGTCGGCGGCGCGCTGGCCGGGATGGTGCTGGCGCGCAAGGCCGCGCCGAAAATTGCGGGCTTGCGGCTGCAACAGGGTTTTGCGCTGTTCACCGGCGTGGTGGCACTGGGCTGGGGCGCCCGTGCCGCGGGCCTGGTCTAGGAGGCTTCGATGTACTTCCACCAGTGGTTTGACGAAGAGTCGAGCACGTACAGCTATCTGCTGGCCGCGCGCGCGGGCGGCGAGGCGCTGATCATCGATCCCGTGCTCGAGCACGCGCAGGAATATCTCGAGCTGGTCGCGAACCTGAAACTCAGGCTGGTGATCGCCGCGGACACCCACACGCACGCCGACCACGTCACGGCGCTGGGCGCGCTGCGCACGGCCACCGCCTGCACCACGATGATGGGCGAGCAGACCAAGGCCGAGTGCGTCTCGGCGCGCTTTCGCGACGGCGAGGCGCTGAACGTCGATGGGCTCGCGGTGCGCGCGCTGTACACGCCGGGCCACACCAATGAGTCCTACAGCTTCGTGATGCCGGATCGCGTCTTCACCGGCGATGTGCTGCTGATCCAGGGCACCGGGCGCACCGATTTCCAGGGCGGCGATCCGCTGCAGTCCTATGACTCGATCTTCAACAAGCTGCTGAAGCTGCCGGACGATACGCGGGTGTTCCCGGCGCATGACTACAACGAGGTCACGTCGTCCACGATTGGCGAGGAGCGTGCGACCAATCCGCGCCTGCAGGTCGCCAATGCCGCCGAGTACGCGGCCATCATGAATGCGCTGAAGCTGCCGAGCCCGAAGCTGATGGACGTGGCCGTGTCTGCCAACCTGCGCTGCGGCAGGCTTTGATGCGGACCGCGGCGCGGCGGCTTGCCCCGACGCGGCTTGGGCCAACGCTAGCGCTGGGTCTCGCGCTTGCGCTCGCGGCCTGCGCCACGGTGCCGGCGCCGCTGGAGATCGCGGAGTCCAGCGCCTGCCGCGCCGATTATCTCGGCATCGACGCAAAGGTCGAGGCGCAGCACGCCGTTAACGCGGGCGCGCATCGCATCGAAGGTTTCCCCTATTTGCGCAGCGACCGCTTCCTGGCCTCGTTCCGCGGCGAGGTCCCGGATGGCCCGCGCTTCGAGACCTGGGTCGAGCGGTTGCGGGCGCTGGATCTCGCTTCGCGCGCGTCAGAACTGCGCAACACCGGCTGGAGCGATCCGGCCGAAGAGCTCGCGCACCTGGATCGTTGTGGCAAGGCCTGGGCCGTGCGCGACCTTGCCGATGCCGCGCGGCGCGAGCAGTTGCGCCAGAACGCCGCGGTGCCGGA
>JAYUGN010000119.1:0-5928 GCA_043767605.1 Gammaproteobacteria bacterium | reverse complement strand
GCGCGTTGACTGCGGCCAGCGAGTCGTCGAACACGACGCGGCCGCGGTTCACGATCATCACGCGGCCGCAGACGGCCTGGATCTCGGGAAGGATGTGGCTCGACAGGATCACCGAGTGCGCCTGGCCGAGCTGCGTGATCAGCGAGCGGATCTCGCGGATCTGGATCGGGTCCAGGCCCACGGTCGGCTCGTCGAGGATGATCACCGGCGGGCGATGGATGATCGCCTGCGCCAGGCCCGTGCGCTGCTGGTAGCCCTTGGAGAGATTGCCGATCAGGCGCTCGCCGACTTCGGTGAGGCCGCAATCCTTTTTCGCCGAGGCGACCGCCGCATCGCGCGCGCGCCGGGCGATGCCGTGCAGGCCCGCGCAGTAGCCGAGGTATTCATTGACGGTCAGCTCCGGATACACCGGCGGCTGTTCCGGCAGGTAACCGAGGTGCTTCTTCGCGGCCTGCGGTTCCTCGCGCAGCGAGATGCCGTTGATGTGCACCTCGCCCGAGCTCGGTGCGAGCACGCCGGCGAGGATCTTCATCGTCGTGGTCTTGCCCGCGCCATTGGGGCCGAGCAGGCCGAGGATCTCGCCCTTGCGCAGCGTCAGGTCGAGGCCGGCGATGGCGACGGTCGGGCCGTAGTGGCGCGAGAGCTTTCGCGCCTCGACGAGGATTTCATTTTCCATTGAAGGTGCTTCCGGGTTTCTGCGTGCGCGGGATTGTACGCAGCAAGCACACACGAGCAAGTGCGCGGCCTTAAGGCCTGCTTAATAAAACTCCGGTTCACCCGGCGGGCGGCGGCGGTAGCGCTTGTAGGACCACCAATACTGCTGCGGCATCATTCGCAGCACTTCCTCGATGCCGTGGTTCAGCCTCGCGGGTCCCTGCTGCGCATCGTCGATGCCAGCGGGCGCCTGCACGAGATGGAAGCGGAAGCCCGCGGCCCAGGGCAGGCGCTCGGCGAGGATGAACCACACCGGCACCTGCGCGCGCGCGGCGAGCTTGCTGACCAGCTCCGTGGTGTGGGCCTGAAGGCCGAACAGCGGCGCGAACACGCCGGAGCCCCAGGGCGGATCCTGATCCGGCAGGATGCCGATGGCCTCCTTGCCGCGCAGCGCCTCCATCAGTTGTTTCACGCCGTGGATCGTGCTCGGCGCGAGCTTCTGGCCGAAACGGGCGCGGCCTTGCTTGATGAGCGCGTCGAACACGCCCTTCTGCGGCTTGTAGAGCGAAGTAACGGGCACGGTGTCGGAGACCAGCATGCCGGCCAGTTCCCAGGAGCCGATGTGTGGGCACAGCAGGATCAGGCCGCGCGCGCCGATCGCCTTCAGCGGGTCCCGCACTTCTGCGGCGTCGATCCAGCGCTTCACGCGCCAGCGCGGGCCGAACCAGATCGCCGGCGCCTCGAGCACGCTCATGCCCATGTGGCGCAGGCTTGCGCGCACGATGGCCTCGCGCTGCGGCTCCGGCATCTGCGGATACGCGATCCCGACATGCCGCCGCGCAAGCTCGCGCGTGTGGTTCGGGAAAATCCCCAGCACCGCGCCGAGCGCCGCGCCGACCGCGTGCAGCACGGCCAGCGGCAGGCAGCCGGCCAGGAACAGCAGGGCGTGGACGAAAATGCGCATAGCGAGGATTCTAAAGATAATCCCCGGGTGAACCCCACCCGCAGCTGGTCGCGTCTGCCCGCCGGCATCTGGATGCTGGGCCTCGTCAGCCTGTTCATGGACATCTCCTCGGAGATGATCCACGGCCTGCTGCCGGTATTCCTCGTCACCACGCTCGGCGCCAGCGCGCTCGCGGTGGGCGTGATCGACGGCATCGCGGAAGGCACCGCGTCGGTCATGCGCTTGTTCTCCGGGATCGGCTCCGACCGCATGCGACGGCGCAAGCCGCTGACCCTGATCGGCTACGGTTTGGCCGCGCTGACCAAGCCGCTGTTCCCCTTGGCGCACAGCGTGCTGGCCGTGCTCGTCGCCCGCTTCATCGACCGCATCGGCAAGGGCATTCGCACGGCACCGCGCGATGCGCTGATCGCGGACCTCACCGAGCCATCACAGCGCGGCGCGGCCTTTGGCCTGCGCCAGTCTCTCGACACGATCGGCGCCGTCACGGGGCCGCTGATCGCGATCGCGCTGATGCAGGCGCTGAATGACGACATGCGCTTCATCTTCGCGCTCGCCGTGATCCCGGCGTTCATTGCCGTTGCAATCCTTGCGTTCGGGGTCCGCGAACCGGAGCGCGTGACGACCGGGCCCGCGCCGCGTTTCGATCGCGCCGCGCTGAGGCGGTTGCCGAAGCCGTTCTGGCTCCTGATCGGGGTCAACATTCCATTCACGCTGGCGCGGTTCTCCGAGGCGTTCCTGATCCTGCGCGCCCAGTCGCTGGGCCTGACGCTGGCCCTGGTGCCCGCCACCCTGGTGGTGATGAATGTGGCGTATACCGTCACCGCCTATCCGGCCGGAAAATTGTCGGATCGCATGTCGCGGGTGCGCCTGATGGCCTACGGCTGCCTCGTCCTGCTGGCCGCCCAGGCTTGTCTCGGATTCGGCGCGACGCTCGCCTGGGCAGCGTTCGGAACGGCGCTTTGGGGTGTGCACCTGGGGCTGACCGAGGGGCTGATCGCGGCCATGGTTGCGGACCATGCCCCCGCGGACCTGCGCGGTACCGCGTTCGGCGTTCTCCACCTGGTGCGCGGCGTCCTGCTGCTTGCCGGCAGCGCGCTCGCCGGCTTGCTCTGGACCCTGGAGGGTCCCGCCGCGGCGTTTGCGGCCGGCGGGGCGTTCACGCTGGTGACCTTGATGAGCTTGCGCGCGATGCCCGCGCTCCGCGCACATTGATGCTCTACAACCCGGCCGCGCCGGACAGCTCGCAGGCTTAAAGCACCTTAACGCCCTGCCCGAGGGTCGCTGTTACATTGCGCAGCCCATGAATCCCGATCCCGCTGCCCGCCGCCTGAACCCTCTTTACCGCCTGCTGCTGGCGGTGGCGGCGGCCGATATCGTCTTCGGTGTTTTCACGCGCGTGCTGCTGTGGGCCCAGTTCGCGATCGCCTCCAAGGTGACGGCCGGCCAGCTCCTGTTCGCGCTGGGCGCGGGCCTGGTCAACGACCTGGCCCAGATGCCCTATTTGTTGCTGCCGATGGCGCTGTGGCTGGCGCTGTTCCGGCCCGACTGGTCGCGCCGTCGCGCGCGCGGCTTCCAGTTCGCAGGCCTTGCGCTGCTGCTGTTCGGCCTGCTGTTCCTGATCGGCCTCGAATACTTTTTCTTCGAGGAATTCGACTCGCGCTTCAACCTCGTTGCGGTCGATTACCTGATCTACCCGACCGAGGTGGCCGGCACGATCAACGAGGGCTATCCGGTCGGCCTGGTGTCGGCGGGCTTCGCGGCCATCGCGCTGATGATCCTTGCGCCGCTGTGGCCGCGGCTGCGTGGCAACGCCGGTGAAATCGTGCCGCGCCGCGCCACGTTCAAGGCGGCGGGCGCGCTCGCGGCGCTGTGCATCGCGCTGGCCTTCGCCGGCGGCTCGCAGGCCGGGCAGCGTGTCAGCAACCGTGTCGCCGCCGAGCTGGCGGCCAACGGTGTTGCGCGTTTCTACGAGGCGCTGCGCACCAACCACCTCGAATACCCGCAGTTTTATCGCACTGGCGATTCCGCCACGCTGAATGCGCTGTTGCGCCAGGACCTCGGCCGCGGCGGCGGCGAATTTGTGCCGGCGCGCGCCGCCGGGCTGGCGCGGCGCTTCGCCGCGCGCGAGGACGGGTTGGGCAAGCGCAACGTCGTGGTGCTGTCCGAAGAATCCTTCGGCGCCGAATTCAGCGGCACCTACGGCGACACGCGCGGGCTGACACCCGAGTTCGACGCGCTCGCACCGCAAGGCCTGCTGTTCACGCGCGCCTACGCCACCGGCACGCGCACCGTGCGCGGCCTCGAGGCGATCACCGCTTCGTTCCCGCCGATCCCGAGCGAGTCGGTGCTCAAGCGGCCCGGCGGCGAGCACATGGCGACCTGGGGCCTGGTGATGCGGCAGCTCGGCTACGAGACCAGCTTCCTGTACGGCGGCTACGGCACCTTCGACAACATGAATGCCTGGTACCGCGGCAATGGTTTCGACATCAGCGACCGCACCGACATCGAGCAGCCGAAGTTCGCCAACATCTGGGGCGTGTCGGACGAGGACCTGTTCAACCACGCGATCGGCTTCTTCGATGCGCGCGCGAAGGAGGGCAAGCCCTTCTTCTCCGTCGTCATGAGCACCTCGAACCACAAGCCCTACACCTTCCCCGCCGGCATCCCCGGCGTGAAACCCGAGGGCGGCGGCCGCGATACCGGCATCCGCTACGCCGACTACGCGATCGGCCAGTTCTTCCGCGCCGCCCGCAGCCACGACTGGTTCAACAACACGGTGTTCGTCGTCGTCGCCGATCACGGCGCGCGGGTCTACGGCTCCGCGCAGATCCCGCTGTACAGCTACGAGATCCCGATGCTAATCGTTGCGCCGGGTGTCGCGCCAAAGCACGTGGACCTGCCGGTCAGCCAGCTCGACATCGCGCCAACGGTGCTGGGAATGCTGGGAGTTCCGTACGAAGCCCCCTTTTTCGGCCAGGACGCGCTGCACTGGGATGCTGCGGCCGGTCCGCGGACGCTGCTGTTCAACCACAATCACACCGTGGCGGCGTTCCGCGACGGCCACCTCGCGATCCTCGACCTGAACCGCCGCGTGAGCTGCCAGCACTATGAGCGCGCGCCGGGCCAGGCGGCCCGCAACAAGACCGACCGCTTCACGCCGGAAACCTGCGACGCCGGCCTGGTGGACCTGGCCACCGCGTATTTCCAGATCGGCTACGAGCTGTTTTCCAGCCAGTCCTGGCAATGAAGTGGCTCGCGGCACTGCTGCTGCTCGGCGCCGCCGGTGCAGCGCAAGCGCAGGTGATCCGCCAGATTGCGTTCGAGGGCAATGACACCACGCGCGAGTCCACGATGCTGCGCGAGCTGGTGGTCCATCCCGGCGACGCCGCCGATCCCGTCACGATCGAGCGCAGCCGCCAGGCCATCCAGGATCTCGCCCTGTTCAGCGCGGTGAGCGCGCGCATCGAGCCGTCCGGCGATGGCGTGCGCGTGATCTTCACGGTGAAGGAAAAGTTCTACTTCATCCCGGCGCCGCGCGCGGACGCCAACAGCGACGGCCAGTACGCCTACGGCGCGCAGCTGCGCTGGTACAACGTGCTGGGCCTCAATCACGTCGCCAAGCTCACGCTGAAGCAGCAGGATCGCAAGGAAACCGGCCGCGGCAAGGCGCTGGCGTTCGACGGTAGTTACGACGCGCCGTTCGTCTTTGACTCGCCTTACGGTCTGTCGTTGTCGTATTCGCACTCGGTGGAAAGCGTGGCCGGCACCGCGGTCCACGCTGCCTTCGACGAGCGGCGCGAGAGCGTGCACGCCGGGGTGTCGCGGTCCTTGCCGCACGAGGGCCCGGCGAGCCAGGGCTGGCGCGCCGGCGCTGGCCTGCTGTGGCAGGTCGCGCGGCACGAGGGCGCCACGGCCGCGGCGCCGCCCGCGGACGGCCAGGCGACCGGCGCGGGGCTGAACACCTCCTACAACGACGTGCGCTTCAACGTCTACAGCGAGGAAGGACAGAAATTTTCGGCGGGCCTGCAGGTGGCCACGCGCCGCTTCCTCAGCGACTACGCGTTCACACAGTGGACCGCGCAGTACGGGCGCAGCTGGTACATCGGCGAAGCACCGCACCAGACCGTGGCGGTGTTCGCCGAGGGCGGCCTTTACGAGGGCGGGCCGCCCGAGGCGCTCGGCGCGTTCGAGCTCGGCGGCTCCGGCGACCTGCGCGGCTACCCGCTGCACATCTCGCAGGGCAACAGCTACTACTACGCCGGCGTCGAGGCGCTGCGGCCGCTGTACTGGAACTGGCTGCGCGGCGTGGT
>JAYUGN010000118.1:0-5933 GCA_043767605.1 Gammaproteobacteria bacterium | reverse complement strand
AGGTGACCTCGCCGGGCGACCGGCAGACCCTGGGCACGACCGGCCTGACGTACCAGATGAATTTCTAGGGGAGAAGCGGTGAAAAATCAGATCGGCGGTGTCATCCTGCTCGTGATCGGCGGGGTCTTCCTGCTCGACAACCTGGGCCTGATTCCGGACATCCACATCGGCCGCATCGTCGCGGTGTGGTGGCCGGTGGTCCTGATCGTCATCGGCATCCGCATGCTGATGCGCCCGGAGCGCCCGTCGCGCTAATGCCCCTCACCCGGCGCTTCGCGCCGGCCCCTCACCCGGCGCTTCGCGCCGGCCCCTCACCCGGCGCTTCGCGCCGGCCTCTCCCCGCTGACGCGGGGAGAGGCATTCTTACGGCAGGTGCGGTCGCGCGAGGTATTCCTGCGACTGCATCTCGACCAGGCGTGAGCGCGTGCGCTCGAATTCGAACGCGAGCCGCTTGCCGGTGTAGAGGGCGGCCAGCGGTGGATCGGCGGCGAGGATCAGCTTCACGCCGCGGTCGTAGAACTCGTCCACCAGCGCGATGAAGCGCCGCGCGGCGTCCTCGTCCTCCGTGGTGAGTTGCGGCACGCGCGAGACGAGCACCGTGTGGTGGGTGCGCGCGAGTTCGACGTAATCGGCCGCGGCGCGGGCGGTCTTGCACAGCGCCGCGAAATCGAACCAGGCCACGCCCTGCGACAGGCGCCGGGCCGCGACCTTGCGGCCGCCGATGTCGAGCGCGCCGTCCTTGCGGCCGGCGTCGGGCGCGAGTTCGGCAAACCATTCCGCGAGGTTTTTCTCCGCCGCGGCATCGCTGGGCGAGTGATAGATCTCGGCATGGGTCAGTGCACGCAGCCGGTAGTCGGTGGCGCTGTCGAGGTGCAGCACCTCGCAGTGCTGCTCGATGCGCGCGATCGCGGGCAGGAAGCGCTCGCGCTGCAGCCCATCTTTGTAGAGGCCCTGCGGCGGCACGTTGGAGGTCGCCACCAGCGTCACGCCCAGGTCGAACAGCGCCTCGGTGAGTCGCCCCAGGATCATCGCGTCGGCGATGTCCGAAACGAAGAACTCGTCGAAGCACAGCACGCGCGCGTCGCGTGCGATGTCGGCCGCGACCAGCGCCAGCGGATCCTGCTCGTCGGTGTGCGCGCGGCGGCGCTCGTGCACCTCGAGCATGAAACGGTGGAAATGCGAGCGCGCCTTCTTGCTGAACGGCAGCGAGTCATGGAACGCATCCATCAGCCAGGTCTTGCCGCGACCGACGCCGCCCCACAGGTACAGGCCTTTCACCTCGGGCCAGCGCGTGCGGCCGAAGCGCTTCGGTTTCTTCGCGACCAGTTCGTCGTGGATGCGCTGCAGGGCGTCCACGGCGCGGGCCTGCGCCGGATCGGCGGTGAAGCCGGGACGGGCGAGGGCGCGGGAGTAGCGCTCGCGCGGCGAGGGCGTGGTCATGAACCCCTCACCCTAGCCCTCTCCCCGTTCCGGGGAGAGGGAATTCCCCGCTGCGCGGGAGAGGGAATTCTCCGCTGCGCGGGAGAGGGAGGCATCCGGCTCGCCGCAGTTCGCCAGCACCACTGCGCGAGCGGTTTCCAGCAGCGCGGGCGCGGCGTGGCGATGATCGCCGGGCGCCCGCTGCGGCGGGAAGAACTCGATCTCGACCGGATTCCAGTGCAACAGCAGGCTGCCCTCGCCGAACAGCGCGCGCGAGCCGCGGATCACGGTGGGCACGACCGGCACGCCGGCGTGCGCGGCCATCAGGAACGCGCCCTTGCGGAACGCCAGCAGGCCCGGTTCGGCCTCGAAGGTGCCTTCCGGAAAAATCGTCAGCGACTGGCCCTGCTCGAGGCGGCGGATCAGCTCGCGCGTCTGCGCGGAGCCAGTGCGTGCCACGCCGCGGTCCACGAAGGCCACGCCCATGCGCCGGATCACCGGGCCGAAGAACGGCCAGGTCGCGGCACCGGCCTGCACCACGAACGTGAAGCGGCTGGGCAGCGCGCCGGTCAGCAGCGGGCCGTCGAGATAGCTGGAGTGGTTGGAGACGACGATGCAAGCATCCTTCGGCAGGTGCTGGCGGCCGCGGATGCGCACGGGAACCAGCGCCATCGCCATCGCCACGCGCATGAACGTGCGCCCGCACCAGCGGCGCAGGGCCAGGGTGGGCATCAGGAGCACGAAGGGCGCGAAGACCAGGATGGTCGCCAGCAGCGCCACGGCGGAGTAGAGGCCGTAGATCGGCTGGAGGAGGCGGCGCATCGCCTTATTATAGGTTTGTGAAGCGCACCACTGCCGCCGGCGAGAAAAAGCCCGCTGTCGATCCGACGGTGGATCCGTTTCTCGACACGCTCTGGATCGAGCACGGCGTCGCGCGCAACACGCTCGCCGCCTACCGCTCCGACCTGGAGCTGTTCGGCCGCCGGCTCGGACCCGGCAAGCTTTCCAGCGCCGGCGCGGCCGAGATCCATGAATACCTCGCCGCGCGCGACCCGCGGAAATTCTCGGCGCGCTCGCAGGCGCGCCTGCTGTCCGCGCTGCGGCGCTACTACCGCTACCTGGTGCGCGAGCGCGTCCGGCCCGACGATCCGACCGCGCTGATCGGCTCGCCGCGCCTGCCGCGGCCACTGCCCAGGACGCTGACCGCCGGCGACGTCGAGAAGCTGCTCGAGGCGCCGCTCACCGAGACCGTGCTGGGCCTGCGCGACCGGGCCATGCTGGAGCTGATGTACGCCTGCGGCCTGCGCGTCACCGAGCTGGTGCGCCTGGGCGCGCACCAGCTGAACCTGGCCCGCGGCGTGGTGCAGGTGGTCGGCAAGGGCGGCCGCGAGCGGCTCATTCCCGTGGGCGAGGAAGCGCAGCACTGGCTCGAGCGCTACCTCAAGCAGTCGCGCCCCTCGTTGCTGGGCCACGATCCGACCGAGTCGCTGTTCGTCAGCACGCGCGGGCAGGGCATGACGCGCCACAATTTCTGGCACCTGGTCAAGCGCCATGCGCGCACCGCCGGCATCTCCGCCAAGCTCTCGCCGCACACGCTGCGCCACGCCTTCGCCACCCACCTGCTTGAGCACGGCGCCGACCTGCGGGCGGTGCAGATGCTGCTGGGCCACCGGGACCTTTCGACCACCCAGATCTACACGCACGTCAGCCGGGCGCGCCTGAAGGCCCTCCACGAGAAGCACCACCCGCGGGGCTAGGCCATAATTGGCACCCGCTTTGCCCACCCAGAATTCCCCATGAAACGCATCCTGCCTGCCCTCGTCCTGCTCGTGCTCTGCGGCGCCTGCGCCCAGGCTGAAGACGTCACCTTCGAGAAGGCGCGCACCAAGGTGCTGGCGGCCATGCCGGCCCTGAAGAAGGAGAACATCACGCCTTCGGCCTCGCCCGAGCTGCTGCAGATCCAGAAGGGCTCCGACTACGGCTATGTGACCAGGGATGGCCGCTACTTCATCCACGGCGACATGGTGGACCTGGCCACGCAGGAAGAGATCACCGAGGGCTTGCGCCAGACCGCGCGCCTCGACGTGTTGAAGGCCTTCGGCCCTGACCAGGTCATCGAATTCGCGCCGAAAGATCCGAAGTACATCGTCACGGTGTTCACCGACGTGGACTGCGGCTACTGCCGCAAGATGCACTCGCAGATCAACGAGTACGAAGCCGAGGGCATCGGCATCCGCTACCTGTTCTACCCGCGCAGCGGCCCGAACACGGAATCCTTCGCCAAGGCGCAGGCCGTGTGGTGCTCCAACGATCGCAAGGCGGCGCTGACGCTGGCAAAGCAGGGCGGCCCGTTGATGGGCGCGACCAACTGCCCGAACCCGATCCAGAAGCAGTACGACGCGGGCGAGGCGCTGGGCATCAACGCCACGCCGATGCTGGTGCTGCCGGACGGCGAGATCGTGCGCGGCTACTTGCCGCCGCAGGCGCTGCTGCAGCACCTGATGCAGAAGAGCGTCGCGAAAAAATCGTAACGTTAGTGGTAGACCACCGGCGCGCTGGGCAGGTGGCGCAGCGCCCACTGCACGCAGGCGTCGTGCTCGAAG
Organism: Gammaproteobacteria bacterium; assembly: GCA_043767605.1. Taxonomy (GTDB): domain Bacteria; phylum Pseudomonadota; class Gammaproteobacteria; order Nevskiales; family Nevskiaceae; genus JACPFV01. The sequence goes on along the minus strand of JAYUGN010000118.1, from coordinate 1,911 downwards.
TGGCTGATGCGCTGGTCGCGGTCGCCGATCGGGCCGGCCTCGGTCAGGCGGCCGTCATGGTCGAACTTGATGCTGGCGCCCGCGGTGATGACCTTGACCTCTTCCTCGCTCTGGTCCTGGATCGTGACCTGCAGGTAGCGCACGGCGCGATCGGCATATTCCGGCAGCTTGCCAGCGCCCGCGGCCACCCGGGCGGTCTGCTCGGCGGAGAACTCCCGCACGCGACCGTCGGGGGTCAGGACGAAGTGGTGGATGTGGTTCATGCTCATCTTGAATACGTTATCGGCTGCCCTCTGGATTCTTTAGCCACATTCCCTATTTGAGGCCATTCACCTGAATTTCAACTGAATACCCGCCGAATCCGGGCTGAATTCTGGTGGGGTGCGGCTGGTATACTTTTTTGACAGATGGCGAGCCCGCAGATTTCCCCTTTTTCGCGTCGCGACGGTGCCCATGGCGGCTAAGTCGCAGGCCATCAGCCCCGGTGCCTCTGCCGGCCGCATTGAGCGCCTGCTGCGCGAAGTCGCGCTCTGGGGCACCGCCTGCATCGCCCTGATCCTGCTGGTGGCCTTGTTCAGCTACACCCCGGACGACCCGGGCTGGTCGTCCAGCGGCGGCGGCGGCCCAGTGCACAACCTCGTCGGCCCCACCGGCGCCTGGCTCGCCAATGTGCTGCTCTCGCTGGCCGGCTACGTGGCCTACGTGATCCCGGTGATGGTCTTCCTGCTGGGCCTGGTGCTGTATCGCGGCACGGTGGGTGGCGACGTGCTGCAGATCGGCCCGGCCTGGCGCGCGCTGGCGCTGCTGTTCGCGGCGCTGGCGCTGATGGGGCTTTCCGCGCTGCACGTAGGCTCCAGCGCGGGCTGGGTGCCGCAGGGCTCGGGCGGCATCGCCGGCTCGATGATCCGCGATGCGCTCGTGCACCTGCTGAACCCGGTGGGCGCGACCCTGCTGTTGCTGGGCCTGCTGCTCATCGCGCTGCCGCTGGCCCTGATCTTCTCGTGGCTCCAGGTGCTGGACCGCATCGGCGACGCCACCCTGGCCGTGCTGACGAAGCTGCGCGCGCGCATGGCCGCGGCCAATGCCGAGCGCAAGGACGTGGCGATCGAGCACGCGCGCCGCCAGCCGCAGATCTCCGTGATGAACGCCCTCGAGAAAGCGCTGGCCCGGCCGCGCGCAGCGCCCAGCATGGGCGGCGAGCCGCCGATTTTCGCCGACATCCGCGAGAAGGAAAAAGAGAAGAAGGACAAGAAGAAAAAGGCACCTTCGGCGGCGGCCGAGCGCAACCAGATGAGCCTCTCGCTCGAGGGCGACAAGAGCGGCGCCGAAGTGCCGGCCTACGACCCGAAGGATCCGCTGCCCAAGCTCGGGATCCTCGACTGCACGCCGCCGTCGAGCTCGAACGCGTATTCGAAGGAGGACGTCGACCGCATCTCGGCCGACGTCAAGCGCCACCTCGCCGATTTCGGCGTGGACGCCGAGGTCGTCGCGGCGCAGCCGGGCCCGGTGGTCACGCGCTTTGAGCTGCAGCCGGCTGCGGGCGTGAAGGGCTCGCAGGTCAGCAACCTGTCGCGCGATCTTGCGCGCGCGCTGTCGGTGTCGAGCGTGCGCGTGGTCGAGGTGATCGAGGGCAAGTCGGTCATCGGGCTGGAGATCCCCAACCAGAAGCGCGACAAGGTGCTGCTGTGGGAAATCCTGGCCTCGCCGGCCTACACCCACTCGAGCTCGCCGATCACCCTCGCCCTGGGCAAGGACATCGGCGGAGAACCGGTCACCGTGGACCTCGGCAAGATGCCGCACCTGATGGTCGCCGGCACCACCGGCTCGGGCAAGAGCGTGGCGATCAACGCCATGATCGTCTCGATGCTGTACAAGGCCACGCCGCAGCAGGTGCGCTTCATCTTCATCGAC
>JAYUGN010000117.1:0-1963 GCA_043767605.1 Gammaproteobacteria bacterium | reverse complement strand
TGGAGAATTTCACCGCCTTCGCTCATCTCATGGGGGTGCCGCGGCGCGAGATCGCCGCGCGCGCCAAACAGACGCTCGATCTGATCGGATTGGCCGAGCGCTCCAAGGACCGGGTCTGCGATCTGTCGGGCGGCATGCGCCGGCGCGTCAATATCGGCGCGGCGCTGATGCACAAACCTCGGCTGCTGGTGCTTGACGAGCCGACCGTCGGCGTCGATTTCCGCGCGCGTCAGTCGCTCGCCGCGTTGCTCAGGCGGCTGCGCGACGAGGGGCTGGCGATTCTGCTGACGACGCACGACCTGCAGGAGGCGGAGAGCCTGGCCGACCGGGTCGCCGTCATCGTCGATGGCCAGATCAAGGCGCAAGGCCACCCGCGCCAGCTGGTCGAGCGCGTGTTCGGCAACCGCAAACAATTGACGGTCGCGTTTCCCCCCGCATCGCCCGAGGATATCCGAAGCGGTTACGCACGGGCGTTGAGCGCGGCCGGCCTCAAGCTCAGCGCCGATGGCCGCGGGTGGTCGGGCCTGATCGTCACCCAGGATGCGCACGTGTTGGCGCTGCTCAACCACCTGATCTCCAACCGCGCGATTGCCGCCGAAATCCGTATCCGGGAGCCGGGCCTCGAATTGCTGCTGGGCGCGTTCATGCACCCGGCCGCGGCCCCGGCACCCGTGTCCACCGCACGCGCACCCGCCGCTGCCGCCGCCGTGACTGGAGCCAGCTCGTGAGGCGCGCGGTGTTCACCGTCATGTGGCTCGGCCTCATGCGCGATCGCGCGGCGCTGGCCATGAGCTACATTCTGCCCGGCGCCGTGTTCGTCATCTTCGCGGTGATTTTCGAAGGCGCCAGCGGCGGCGATCTGACCTTGCGGCTGGCGCTCGCCGACGAGCGGCGCGACGAGGTCTCGGGCCGGCTCATTGCCGGACTTCTGCGCGACAACAAGATCGAGCAGGTCGGCGACGCCGGGCAGCAGGTGGCAGCCGTGCGCGATCTGGTGCGCCGGGGCCAAGCCGACGTCGGCCTGATCGTGCGCGCCACCGGCCGGCCGATGAGCGAGCTGGGCGGGCCGGCGCCCTCGCCGTTGGAAGTGATCGGCGATCCGGCGCGCGAGATCTCACTGTCGATGCTGCAGGGCGCGCTGCAGAAGGCCTATTTTTCCGCTGTGCCGGATGTCGCCATGAAGGGTGTCGCCGATATCGTCGATGAGCGCATGGTCATGTTCAGTCCGGAGCAGAAGATCCGGCTCGAGCAGGGCCTGAAGGCCTTGCGGGAGCCGAAAGCGGGCAGTGAGGCGAGTGCTGAATCGGCTGGCTTTCGCGTCGACCGGCTGTACGAGCGCTCGTATGTGATCGCCAAGACTTCGGTGCCGACCAGCGTGTCCTACTATGCCGGCGGCGTCGCCATCATGTTCCTGCTGTTCTCGGCGCTGGGCGGCGCCATGACGCATCTGGAGGAAAAAGAATCCGGTCTGCTCGACCGGGTGGCGATCGGGCCAGGCGGCGTCGGCGTCTTGTTGCAGGGCAAGTTCCTGTTCCTGGTGTGTCAGGGCATGTTGCAGGTCACGGCGATCTATCTGATCGCCTGGCTCGGCTTCGGCGTCGACGTGCCGGGCCATCTTGGGCCGTGGGCGGTGACGACCTTGTTGGCGGCGGTGGCGGCTGGCGGTCTCGCCTTGTTGTTCGTCGTGCTGTGCCGCTCCAAGCAACAGGCGCAGGCGCTCGGCAACATTTTGATTTTGGTGATCTCGGCGCTCGGCGGCAGCATGGTGCCGCGCTACCTGATGCCGGGTCAGATCCAGACCTTGGGCTGGATCACGCCCAACACCTGGGCGATGGAGGCCTACGGCGCGATCTTCTGGCGCGCCGAGCCGCTCCAGGCCATGCTGCTGCCCTGGTCGGCGCTCGCGATCGCGGGCTTGGGCGGCGTGGCGCTGGCCAGCGTTATTGCCAAGCGGCAGGTTTAG
>JAYUGN010000116.1:0-1969 GCA_043767605.1 Gammaproteobacteria bacterium | reverse complement strand
CGGAGACCAAGGACGCCAAGGCCTCGGGCTACGTCACCTGCGTGGCGCATGCGGTCACGAGCGTGATGGATGCGAGCACGCAGTGGGAAGTGCGCGTGTTCGAGGACAAGCAGGTCAACGCCTTCGCGCTGCCCGGCGGCAAGATCGGCGTCTACACCGGCTTGCTGAAAGTCGCGACCACGCAGGACCAGCTCGCCGCCGTGCTCGGCCACGAAGTCGCGCACGTGATCGCCGGGCACTCCGCCGAGCGCGTGTCGGACGGGATGGCGGCACAACTGGGTCTCAACGTCATCCAGGCGTCCACCGGCATCAACCCGGAGATGCTCGGCGTCGCCACCAACGTGTTCTTCCTGCTGCCGCACTCGCGCACGCACGAGTCCGAGGCGGACTTGCTCGGCATGGACTACATGGCGCGCGCGGGCTTCGATCCGCGCCAGGCGATCGCCCTGTGGGAAAACATGAGCAAGGCCGGCGGCGAGAAGCCGCCCGAGATGCTGTCCACGCACCCTTCGGATTCCACTCGCATCCGGCAGCTGCAGGACCGCCTGGCGACCTCGATGCCGCTCTACGAACAGGCGCGGTCGCAGGGGCGCGTGCCGAAGTGCAAGTAGGCGCGGCGTTCAGGCCCGCGTTCGCGCCTCGCCCACACTCTCTTCGTCGGCCGCGCCGTGCACGTAATGGCAGGCGGCGTGGCCTGATTCGCTGACCCGCCGCAGGTACGGCGTCTCGCGCGAGCACAACTCGTCCGCCATCGCACAGCGGGTGCGGAACACGCAGCCGCTCGGCGGGTTTGAAGGATCCGGCCGCTCGCCCTGCAGGTCGGTCGCGAGCAGGGCCCGTGTGTAGGGATGGCGCGGCCGCGCGAACATCTCGGTCACCTCGCCCTGCTCCAGGACCCGGCCCAGGGACATCACCAGCACGCGCTGGCACAGCGCCGAGAGCACTTCCGGCCTGGCGCTGGTCATCACCACCGCCAGCCCACGCTCGATCTGCACGTCACGGATACGCGCCACAAGATCCTCGCGCTGCGGCGCGCCGAGCACACGCTCGGGCTCGTCGCAGACCAGAACGTCGGGCCGCACCGCCAGCACGCGCGCCAGGCACACGGCCTGGCAGTCGGCATCGGTCAACTCCGGCGGCCTGCGCTCCGCAAGGCCCGGCACTCCGCAACGCTCGAGTGCATCAGCGATGCGCGTTGCGCGGGCGGTCTCACCGAGTTCGGGACACAGGGATTCGAGCGGCTCGGCGATGGATTGCGCGACGGCCAGGCGCGGATCGAGGCTGTCGCGCGGGTCGGCGAACAACATCTGGATGCGCCGGCGCGACCCCGACCAGCCCGACTTCGCCAGGTCGCGGCCCGCCAGCACCACGCCACCGCCACCGATGCCCTGCAGGCCGGCGAGCGCGCGCGCCAGCGCGGTCTTGCCGCAGCCGCTCTCGCCCAGCACGCCGAGGGTTTCGCCCGGCGCCAGGTCGAAGTGCAGGTCCTCGACGGCCCGCACCGGGCCACCGCGTGGCCAGCGCGCAGCCGGGAACTCCACGCGCAGCCGGCGCACGGACAAGACGGGCTTGGCGGCCGTCGCAGGCGCGCGGAAAGGGTTCGGGGTTGCCACGCCGGTATTTTACCCGGCGCCGCGGCCTACTCCAGCAGGCTGCGCAGCATCCAGGCTGTTTTTTCGTGGAGCTGCATGCGCTGCGTCAGCAGGTCGCACGTCGGCTCGTCGCGGGCGGCCTCCGCCTTGGGGAAGGCCTTGCGCGCCGTGCGGGCGCAGGCCTCGTGTCCCAGCACCAGCTGCTTGATCATCTCACGGGCTTCGGGCACGCCCGAGGCCTCATCGATGGACGAGAGCGCGGCGAATTCCCGATAGGTGCCCGGCGCCGGCACGCCGAGGGCGCGGATGCGTTCGGCGATCAGGTCCACCGCGGTGGCGGCTTCCGTGTAGTGCCCCTCGAACATCAGGTGCAGCGT
>JAYUGN010000115.1:0-1970 GCA_043767605.1 Gammaproteobacteria bacterium | reverse complement strand
CCTCGGAGGCGCACAGCTCTTCCGCGCCGCCGGCCACCATCATCTTCTGCTTGCCGTACTTGATCGCCTCGTAGGCGAAGCCGACGCCCTGGCTGCCGGAGGTGCAGGCGCTGGTGGTCGGAATGATGCGGCCCTTGAGCGAGAAGAACAGGCCGATGTTCACCGCGGCGGTGTGGCTCATCATCCGCAGGTAGGTGGTGGCGTTGAACGCGCCCATCGAGCCGTTGCTGAGCAGGCCGCCGAATTCCTTGATCGCTTCCTCGGAGCCGGTGCAGGAGCCGTAGGAAATCCCCATGTCGCCGTTCTTGATCTCCGGGTTGTTGATCAACCCGGCATCGGTCAGCGCGATCTCGGTGGCGCGCGTGGCCATCAGCGCGACGCGGCCCATTGTGCGCGTGAGCTTGCGGGTGTAGTGCGCCGGCACCGTGAAGTTGCGCACCGGCCCGCCGAGCCGCGTGGTCATCTCGACGTAGCGGTCCCACTCCGGCATGCGCTCGATGCCCGAGACGTTGTTGCGCAGGTTTTGTTCCACCGTGGCCCAGTCCGAGCCCAGGGCCGTGATGCCGGCCATGCCGGTGACGACGACGCGTTTGGGAATCACTTAAATCATTCCACCGTTGATGCTGATGACCTGCCGGGTGATGTACGCGGCGGGGTCTGACATTAGATAGGCGATCAGGCTCGCCACTTCCTCGGGTTTGCCGACGCGGCCGGCCGGGATGGCCTTGACCGCTTCCTCGACCGGCACGTCCTTGATCATGTCGGTCTGGATCAGACCGGGCGCCACCGCGTTGACCGTGATGTTGCGGCTCGCGAGCTCCAGCGCCAGCGCCTGAACCGCGCCAATGATACCCGCCTTGGAGGCGCTGTAATTCACCTGGCCGCGATTGCCGGCCACGCCCGACACCGACGAAACCGCCACGATCCGGCCGCCCTGGCGCTGGCGGATCATCGGCATGACCACCGGCCGCAGCACGTTGTAGAAGCCATCGAGGTTGGTGTGCAGCACCGTGTCCCAGTCCTCGGCGCCCATCGCCGGGAACGGCCCGTCGCGCGTGACGCCGGCGTTGGCGACCACGCCGTAGTACGCGCCGTTGGCTTCCAGGTCGGCGTTCAGCGCGGCTTCGGCGGCGGCGCGGTCGGCGATGTCGAAGCCCAGCAGGCGCGCGTTGCGGCCCGCGGCCTGCACCGTGGCCTGCGTTTCCTTGGCCGCATCGAGCCCGCTGCGGTAATGCAGCACGAGGTCGAAGCCGCCGTGCGCGAGAGCGATCGCGGTAGCGCGGCCGATGCCGCGGCTGGCGCCGGTGACCAACACGGTTCTGCTCATGCCTTGGTTTCCACCTGGTGCAGGAAGGGCTCGATGTCCTCGGGCTCGAAGCCCTTGACCTCGGCGGTTGCGAGCAGGCGGCCCTGTTCGCGGATTTCGCAGGCGAAGGCGCAGACGCCGTCGTCGTCCCAGAACAGCAGGCGCGCGATGACGACGAGCGTGCTGCCCACCGGGAACGCCGGCACCGCGCATTCGTAGGCGCGCGAGCCGAGCAGCAGCTCGAGCTGCACCGGCTTGCCGTCCTGCAGCCGGGATATGCCGGTGTAGGCGCCGAGCGTCTGCGCCATGTACTCGAGCCCGACCCAGGCCGGCACGGCGTGGCCGTCGCAGAATTTCGTATCGGGCTTCACGTCCACTTCGCAGCTCAGGGTGTCGCCGGTGTAGCCGGCGATGCGGTCGAGCAGCAGCATGCCGGGCCCGTGCGGCAGCACGTCCGGCAGGCGATAGGAGCGGCCGGGCCGCAACATCAGTGCAGGACCTTGGAGTCGATGTCGAGCGAGTAGCGCGCGTCCAGGTTCACCAGCCACGAGCGGCCTTCCCAGGGGCTCTTGCCGGCGTAATGGATTTCCGTGGCGAGCGTCTCGTCGCGCCAGAGCTGGCGCAGGCCCGCGCGCGGCTCCTCGATGCGCCAGTGCGAGCCGGC
>JAYUGN010000114.1:0-5975 GCA_043767605.1 Gammaproteobacteria bacterium | reverse complement strand
GTCTCGCGGTCGCCCGCGAGCACCGCGCGCTGGATCGGCGCTGCGCCGCGCCAGCGTGGCAATAGAGAGCCGTGGATGTTGAAGCAGCCGCGGGCAGGAATCGCAAGCACAGCCTTGGGCAGCAGAAGGCCGTAGGCCACCACCACCATCGCCTCGGGGTTCAGTGCGGCGAGCTGCGCCGTGGCTTCCGGCGTGAAGCGCTCGGGCTGGTTCACGGGCAGGCCGAGTTCGCGGGCGCGCGCCGTGACGGCGGAAGGGGAGAGCTGGCGCCCGCGGCCAGCGGGGCGATCGGGCTGGGAATACACCGCCGCGATCTGGTGGCCCGCGGCGATCAGCGCCTCGAGGGCCGGGACCGCGAAAGCCGGGGTGCCGGCGAAGACGAGGCGCAAGGGGATTTCCGGGAAGGCCTAGCCCTCGCCGGACTCGCTCTCTTGGCGCTCTTCTTTCTGGCGCTTGAGCAACCGCTCGCGCTTGAGCGAGGACAGCCGGTCGATGTACAGCTTGCCGTCGAGATGGTCGAGCTCGTGCTGGATGCACTGGGCCAGCAGGCCTTCCGCCTCGATCTCGAAGGCCCGGCCGTGGCGGTCCAGCGCGCGGGCCTTCACCCGGCCGTAGCGCTTGAGCTTTTCGGCCACTCCGGGCACGGACAGGCAGCCTTCCTCTACTTCCTCGGGCTCGTCCTGCTCGAGGATTTCCGGGTTTATGAACACCAGGGGCATGGGGGCGTCGTCGTGGGCGCAGTCCATCACGGCGATTCGCTGGGCGATTCCGACCTGGGTGGCGGCCAGTCCGACCCCCGGCGCGGCATACATGGTTTCGAACAGGTCATCGACCAGGCGCTGCAGGGCGGCGTCGAAACGGGCCACCGGCTTGGCCTTTTCGCGCAAGCGGGGATCGGGGTGATGAAGGATGGTCAGGAGGGCCATCAGAGGATTTGGATTCGAAAGTTCCGGCAACTATTTGCCACAACAGGATTTTGTGCCACAATCCGGCAGGCGGGTCTAGGGAGTGGCCTTATGGGGAATGATATCAGCATCGTTTGCCGTGCAGCCGTTGCAGCGCTGCTGCTGGCAGGTTGCGCCAGCACGCGGCCGGATCCCGTTCCCGATCAGGTCGGGACGACACCCGCGCCTGCAGCCGAACCCGTCATGGATGCCGAGGCCGCGCAGACCGAGACCGTCGAGCTCAAGCAGGATGCGCCGCTGCGCTACGTGGTGCAGAAGGGCGACACGCTCTGGGGCATCGCCAACAAGTTCCTGAAGGACTCCTGGCAGTGGCCGGAAGTCTGGTATGTCAACCCGAAGGTGCACAACCCGCACCTTATTTATCCGGGCGACGAGCTGTACCTCTATTTCGTCAACGGCATGCCGCGCGTCGCCAAGGCGGGCGAAGGCCCCGTCGCCGACACCGGCCCGGCCATGCCGCCGGGTGGCCTGTCCAACATGACGCCGCACGCGCGCGAAGAGGCCCTGAGCCAGGCCATCTTCACCATCCCGCTGGAGAAGATCCGCGCGTTCCTGCGCAGCCCGCGCCTGGTGGGCGAGGATGAGCTCGACGACGCGCCGTACATCGTGGATTTCGAGGAAAACCACCTGATGGCCGGCAGCGACAACATGGCCTACGTGCTGAAGCTCGAGGATCGCGAGCACGCGCTGTGGCAGGTCGTGCGCAAGGGCGAGAAGTACCGCGACCCCGACGACAACGACGTGATCGGCTACGAAGTGCTGCCGGTCGCCGATTCCGAAGTGCGCGCCTACGGCGATCCTTCCACCGTCTACCTGCGCCGCGCCTACCAGGAGACGCTGGCCGGCGACTACCTGCTGCCGATGGAGCAGGACCCGCTGGCCACGCGCTTCATCCCGCACGCGCCGGCCAACCTGGTCGACGGCAAGATCATCTCGGTCTACAACGGCATGTCGCAGATCGGCCAGTACCAGGTCGTCGCGATCAACCGTGGCACGAGCCAGGGCATGGAGCCCGGCACCGTGCTGACGGTCTACCAGAGCGGCCGCGAGTCGAAAGATCCGCACAGTTTCTTCAGCCGCAACGTGACGCTGCCGGACATCAACTCCGGCACGATCATGGTGTTCAAGACCTCGGAGCGCCTGAGCTACGCGCTGGTGATGACGGCCACGCGCGAGATCCACCTCCTCGACAAGGTCGAGAAGCCCTCCAGCGGACGCTGAGTTCGCGCATTTTTTGCGCCCGGGGTAGTCTCCGGGCCGCATGAGCGCCGCCTCCCAAAAACAGTTGGCCCACTGGCTCGCGCTAGTCCGCGCGCCCGGACTCGGGCCCGTGCTCGGCGCCCGCCTGATCGAATCCTTCGGCGATCCGGAAGGCGCGCTGCGGGCCGGACCGGGCGGCTGGTCCGCGGCCGGCGTGCCGCCGGAGCTGCAGCAGGGCCTCAGGAACCCCGACCGCGCCGGCATCGACGCCGACCTCGCCTGGCTGGCGCTCGCGGGCCGGGAACTCGTCACGCTGCCGGACCCGCGCTATCCGGCCCTGCTGCAGGAAATCGCAAACCCGCCGCTGGCGTTGTTCTGCCACGGCGATGCTTCGCTGCTGTCCAGGACCCAGGTCGCCATTGTCGGCGCCCGCGCGGCCACGCCGGTGGGCCGCGAGACCGCAGAAAGCTTTGCCGCCGAGCTGACGCGCAGCGGCCTGCTGATCACCAGCGGCCTTGCCGTCGGCATCGACGGCGCCGCGCATCGTGGCGCGCTTGCGGCGGGCGGAGCCACGATCGCGGTCTGCGGCACCGGGCTGGATCGGGTCTACCCGGCGCGCCACCGCGAACTGGCGCACGAGATCGCGGCGCGCGGCCTGCTCGTCTCGGAATTCCCCACCGGCGTCGAGCCGCTGGCCGATCATTTTCCGCGCCGCAACCGGATCATCAGCGGGCTTGCCCGCGGCGTGCTGGTGATCGAGGCCGCGGCGCAGAGCGGCTCGCTGATCACCGCCAGGCTCGCGCTGGAGCAGGGCCGCGAAGTGTTCGCGGTGCCGGGCTCGATCCACGCGCCGCTGTCGCGCGGCGCGCACGCCATGATCCGCAACGGCGCCAAGCTGACCGAGAGCGTGGCCGACATCCTCGAGGAAATCGCACCGCAACTGGGCCTGCGCTTTACGCGCACCGCGCCCGCGGCGCCGAAACTGCCCGCCTTGCAGCAGCGCGTGCTCGATGCACTGGGCTTTGATGCCACGCCGTTCGACCGGCTGGTCGAGCGCCTGGCCGTGCCGGTGGAAGCGCTCAGCGAAACGCTGCTCATGCTCGAACTGTCGGGCCGCGTGGCGAGCGCACCCGGTGGCGCCTACCAGCGCCTCGCGCCATGAGGGCAGGCTTGATCAAGGCCGGCGCGATTTCCCTCTGGTCCGAGCGCGAAGGCGCGGGCGATCCCTTGCTGATGGTCACCGGCCTGGGTTACGCCTCGTGGTGCTGGCAGGGGTTGCGCGCCGCGCTGCGCGAGCGCTGGGATGTCGTGGTGTTCGACAACCGCGGCACCGGCCGCTCGGACAAGCCGGCGGGCCCGTACACGATGGCGATGCTCGCCGACGACGCCGCCAACCTGATGCAGGCGGCGGGCATCGCACGTGCGCACGTGCTCGGCCATTCGATGGGCGGCTACATCTCGCTGACGCTCGCGCTGCGGCATCCGCAACGCGTGCGCTCGCTGGCACTGATCGGCACAAGCCCGGGTGGCCCGGACACGCAGCCGGTGCCCGAGGAGACCCTGAAGATGTGGGGCCTCGCCGGCACGATGCCGCCGGCCGAGTACGCGCGCAAAAGCATGCCGCTCTCCTTTGCCCCGGGCTGGACCGAGCAGCATCCGGCCGAGTTCGACACGCTCCTCGAGCGCCGGCTGCAGTTCCCGACGCCGCCGGCCTGCTGGCTGGCGCAATACCAGGCCTGCGCCGAATTCGTGAACACCGGCGTGGACGTGCGCGGGATCAGGGTGCCGGCGCTGGTGCTCCACGGCCTGCAGGATCGCGTGGTCCCGCATCACAATGGGGCGCTGCTCGCGCAACGCTTGCCGCACGCTACTTTCGTCAGCCTGCCGGACTCGGGGCACCTGCCGTTTCTCGAGGAGCCGGCGCGCGTCGCGGCACTCGTCAGCAACCACCTGGAACACGTGAAATGAAGACACTCGCCGCTGTGCTGCGCGCTGTCACCGACCAGCGCCCGTACACCGACAGCAAGCCGATGACGCTCGAGGAAGTGGAGCTGGCGCCGCCGCGCGCGGGCGAGCTGCTCGTGCGCATGGAAGCCGCCGGGGTGTGTCACTCGGACCTCTCGGTCGTGGACGGCTCGCGCATCCGGCCGCTGCCGATGGCGCTGGGCCACGAGGCCGTCGGCGTGGTCGAGCAGGTCGGCGAGGGCGTGCGCGACGTGCGGCGTGGCGATCATGTGGTGCTCGCCTTTGTGCCGAGCTGCGGCCAGTGCCCGGAATGCCACGGCGGGCGTCCCGCGCTGTGCATCCCCGGCGCCGCGGCCAATGGCGCGGGGCACTTGCTGCACGGCGCGCCGCTGCTGTCGGCCGCCAACGGCGAAAAACTGTTCCATCACCTCGGCATTTCGGGCTTTGCGCGCCACGCCGTGGTCGCGCGCGAGTCGGCCGTGGTCATCCCGAAGGATGTTCCGTTCGAGACCGCCGCGCTGTTCGGCTGCGCGGTGCTGACCGGCACCGGCGCGGTGCTGAACACGGCGCAGGTGCGCGAAGGGCAGAGCGTCGCGGTCTATGGCCTCGGCGGCGTGGGCCTCGCCGCCGTGATGGGCGCGAAAATTGCCGGGGCCTCCCGCATCGTCGCGGTGGATCCCGTGGAGGCCAAGCGCAAGGTGGCACTGGAACTCGGCGCCACCGAGGCGCTGACACCCGAGGAGGCCGTCAACATCAAGGAGCTGACCGGCGGCGGCGTGGATTTCGCCTTCGAGGCGGCCGGAGTGCCCGCGGTGCTCGAGGCCGCGTTCAAGTCCCTGAAGCGCGGCGGCACCGCGGTGGCCATGGGCCTGCCGCATCCGGCGCGGACCGTCACGCTGCCTGCGCTGTCCTTTGCCGGCGAAGGCAAGACGCTGATGGGCTCGTACATGGGCTCGTCGAATCCGCAGCGCGACATCCCGCGCTACCTCGCGCTGTGGAAAGCGGGGAAGCTGCCGGTCGAAAAACTGCACACCGGCAGCCTGCCGCTGTCACGCATCAACGAAGCCTTCGAGCAGCTCGCCAGCGGCGCGGCGATCCGCCAGGTTTTGCTGCCGCAGCTAACATGATCGAATCCATCAACCCTGCGACGGGTGAAGTGCTGGAGAAATTCGAGGCCACCACGGCGGCCGAGGTGGACCGCGCGCTCACTGCCGCCGTCGCCGCACAGCGCGAGTGGGCGCAGACCTCGATGGCGCATCGCGCGGGCCTGATGCGCAGGCTCGCCGGGCTGCTGAAGGAACGTGCCCCCGGGTACGGCCGGATGATGGCGCTCGAAATGGGCAAGCCGGTGAAGGACGGCATCGCCGAGGCAAACAAGTGCGCCAGCGGCTGCGAGCATTACGCGGAGCAAGCGGCCGAGTACCTGGCGCCGCGCGAGGTCAAGACGGATGCGGGCAAGAGTTACGTGGCTTACGAGCCGCTCGGGGTCGTGCTGGCGGTGATGCCCTGGAACTTCCCGTTCTGGCAGGTGTTCCGCTTCATCGCGCCGACACTGATGGCGGGCAACGGCGGGATCCTCAAGCATGCGTCGAACGTGCCGCAATGCGCGCTGGCGATCGAGCAGGTCATGCATGACGCGGGTTTCCCGAAGGCGCTGTTCCGCTCGCTGCGGGTCGGTTCGAAAGATGTGTCCGGGCTGATTGCCGATCCACGCATTGCCGCCGTGACGCTGACCGGCAGCGAAGCCGCCGGGCGCTCGGTGGGCGAGGCCGCGGGCCGCGCGCTCAAGCCCGTCGTGCTCGAGCTCGGCGGCTCGGATCCGTTCATCGTGCTGAAGGATGCCGA
>JAYUGN010000113.1:0-1985 GCA_043767605.1 Gammaproteobacteria bacterium | reverse complement strand
GATGGCCAGCGCCATGAAGCACGCGATCATCGCCGGCCGCGAGGCGTTCCTCGCCGGCCGCATGCCGCGCCGCCGCCACGCCAGCGCGTCATCACCGGGGCATTATTGAGCATCTACATTCCGAAGCACTTCACCGGCGACGCGGCCGCCGCGCAGGCGCTCATCGCCGCGCATCCGTTCGCGACGCTCATCACGGCCGGCGCGAAGGACGGTGTGCACGTCACGCACCTGCCGCTGCTGCTCGACGGCGAGACACTCCTCGGCCACGTGGCGCGCGTCAACCCGCACTGGCGCGCCTTCACCGAGGGCGCCACGGTGGCGGTGTTCCACGGCCCGCACGCCTTCGTCTCGCGCGGCTGGTATCCGGATCCGGCCGGCAACGTGCCGACCTGGAACTACGCCACGGTCCATGTGACCGGCAAGCCCGAGTTGTGCGATGCACGCGGCGCCGTCGAGACACTCGCCGCGCGCTTCGAGCCCGCCTCGCTGCCGCCCCTGCCGGAGGCCAAGGTCTCGCGCCTGGTCGAGGGCATCGTCGCCTTCCGCCTGCCGCTCACGCAGGTGGAAGTGAAGCTCAAGCTGAGCCAGAACAAATCCGCTGCCGAGATCGACAACCTCATCGCGGGACTGAAGGGCACCGGCGAGCCGGAGGCGATGGCCACCGCCGGCTGGATGCAGCGCGTTGCCTCTTCCCGCTCGCGGGGAGGGCCAGGGTGACGGGCATGGAGCCGCAGCGCCGCGAGATCCGCTCCTACGTGCGTCGCGAGGGGCGCATGACCGACAGCCAGCGCCGCGCGCTGGATGAGTTGTGGCCCCGTTACGGCGTCGAGGCGCCCGCCGGCCGCATCGAACTGGCGGCGCTGTTCGGCCGCGACGCGGCGGTGGTGCTCGAAATCGGCTTTGGCGACGGCGCGCACCTGCTCGCCCGCGCGGGCGCGGAAGGGCAGAGGGATTTCCTCGGCGTGGAAGTGCACCGGCCCGGTGTCGGCCGCGTGCTGAACCGTGCTGCGACGGCGAACCTGGCCAACCTGCGCGTGGCCTGCCACGACGCCGTCGAGGTGCTGCGCGACTGGCTCGAGCCCGGCTCGCTCACCGAGATCGTGATTTATTTCCCGGACCCATGGCCGAAGAAGCGCCACCACAAGCGCCGCCTCGTGCAGCCCGCGTTCCTGGCGCTCGCGGCCTCGCGGCTCGCGCCGCAGGGCCTGCTGAAGCTCGCGACCGACTGGGCGCCGTACGCCGAGCACATGGCCGCCACGCTCGCCGGCGAACCCAGCCTGCGCAACACGGCCGGGGAGGGGGCGGCCGAGGGCGCCACCGTGCCGCGGCCCGTCGAGCGTCCGACCACGCGTTTCGAGTTGCGCGGCGAGCGCCTCGGCCACGCGGTGGCCGATTTCATCTATGAAAAGTGCTAGAGCCCTCGCGCCGAGCGGGATGGCACCGCGGTGAGCGCGTCCCGTGAGTAAACAGTTCCCGATCGTCGCCGTCACGGGCTCGTCGGGCTCCGGCACCAGCAGCACCCGGCCGGTGTTCGAGACGCTGTTCATGCGCAGCG
The DNA here is from genome assembly GCA_043767605.1 of Gammaproteobacteria bacterium. GTDB lineage: Bacteria > Pseudomonadota > Gammaproteobacteria > Nevskiales > Nevskiaceae > JACPFV01. Next base: position 430 of record JAYUGN010000113.1, on the reverse strand, counting down.
GGCTGGCCGCGGCCTTCGTCGAGGGCGACAGCTTCCATTCCTACGAGCGCGCGCAGATGCAGACCGTGCTGGATCGCGCGCGGATCCGCGGCGAGAACTTCTCGCACTTCGGGCCAGCCGCGAACCTGTGGGACCGGCTCGACAGCCTGTTCCGCGAATTCGGCGCAAAGGGCAGCGGGATGGTGCGCCGCTACCTGCACACCGAAGCCGAGGCGCGCGAGGCGAGCCAGGCCGTCGGCACGTTCACGCCCTGGGCGCGGCTGCCGGAGGGCATCCAGGCGCTGTTCTACGAGGGCCTGCACGGCGGCGTGGTCACCGAGGAATACGACATCGCGGGCCAGGTGGACTTGCTGGTCGGCATGACGCCGATCGTGAACCTCGAATGGATCCAGAAAATCCGCCGCGACACGCAATCGCGCGGCTACGAGGC
>JAYUGN010000112.1:0-1992 GCA_043767605.1 Gammaproteobacteria bacterium | reverse complement strand
TGTGATGTACGAGGCCAAGCGCTACGGTCAGAAGAACGGCGTCGGCTTCTACAAGTACGAGACCGATCCGAAGGGCAAGCCGGTCAAGAAGGCCGATCTGCAGAGCTACGAGCTGATCAAGTCCGTGCAGCCCAAGGGCCAAGCCGACATGAGCGAGGAAGAGATCGTCGACCGCCTGATGCTGCCGATGATCATCGAGACCGCGCGCTGCCTCGAGGAAGGCATCGTCGAAACGGTCCAGGAGGCCGACATGGGCCTGATCATGGGCGTTGGATTCCCGCCGTTCCGCGGCGGCGCGCTGAAGTACGCCGACACGATCGGCCTGAAGACCGTGCTCGAGAAGGCGGCGAAGTACGCCGCGCTCGGCAAGCTGTATGAGCCCACCGCGCGCATGAAAGAGATGGCTGCGTCCGGCCAGACCTACTACGCAAAATGAAAAGCAGAAGGATTTTTTTTGGAGATTCAAATGATTGATGTCGTGATCGTCGATGCCGTCCGCAGCCCGATGGGCCGCTCCAAGGGCGGCGCGTTCCGCAACGTGCGTGCCGAGGACCTGTCCGCGCTGCTGATCAAGGCGCTGCTCAAGCGCAACGCGGCGCTCAAGCCGGCAGAGATCGAGGACGTGATCTGGGGCTGCGTGCAGCAGACCAAGGAGCAGGGCTTCAACATCGCCCGCATGATCAGCCTGCAAGCCGGGCTGCCGATCACGGTGGCGGGCCAGACGGTCAACCGCCTGTGCGGCAGCTCGATGACGGCGATCCATGCCGCGGTCGGCGCGATCAAGGCCGGCATCGGCGACATCTACATCGCCGGCGGTGTCGAGCACATGGGCCACGTGCCGATGGACTACAACATCGACCCGAACCCGGCGATCTCGCTGGTGGCGGCCAAGGCCAGCGGCATGATGGGCCTCACCGCCGAGATGCTCGCGACGATGCACAACATCTCGCGCGCGAAGCAGGATGAATTCGCGCTGCAGTCGCACCAGCGCGCCATCGCGGCGCGCAAGAACGGCGACTTCAAGGACGAGATGATCCCGATGGAGGGCCACGACGCCGACGGCCTGCCGCTGCTGGTGGACTTCGACGAAGTCGCGCGCGCGGACGCGAGCATCGAGGGTCTCTCGGCCCTGCGGCCGGCGTTCAATCCGAAGGGCTCGGTGACCGCGGGCAACAGTTCGGCAATCTCCGACGGAGCCTCGGCCACGCTGATCATGTCGGCTGACAAGGCGAAGGAACTGGGCCTCACGCCCATGGCGAAGATCCGCGCGATGGCGAGCGCCGGCTGCGACCCGGCGACGATGGGCCGTGGCCCGGTGCCGGCTTCGCAGAAAGCGCTGAAGCGCGCCGGGCTCGAGTTGAAAGACATGGAATACATCGAGCTCAACGAGGCCTTCGCCGCGCAGTCGCTGGCGGTGATGACCGAGATGAAGATCCTGGACCGCCAGGATCGGATCAACATCAAGGGCGGCGCGATCGCGCTCGGCCATCCGCTGGGCTGCTCCGGCGCGCGCATCACCGGCACGCTGGCGCACACGCTGGTGAAGAAGAACGCGCAGTTCGGCCTGGCCACCATGTGCATCGGCATGGGGCAGGGCGTGGCGACGGTGCTGGAGCGGGTCTAGAAACCTGCTGCGGCTGCTGAAGGCCGCGTCAGGCACTTCACCGGCGTGACGACGCCGCGTTTCGACCGCTAAGATGATCCTGTTGGCATCAGGGCCGGGGAGACAATGAATCGCTATATCCGTGGTGTGGCGACGGTTGCCGCCAGCGTCTGCCTGCTTGCAGCGGCTGCGGATCCGGATCCGGCCGGGTACGGCCCGGTCGGCCACGACACGCTCTGGACCGTGGCGAAAAAGATCAACGAGCAGCAACACCTGGGCACCAGGGCGCAGGTCGCCTGGGCGCTCTACAAGATGAACCCGCAGGCCTTCGACGGCGCGCCGGGCAAGATCCGCTACAACAGCACGTTCATGGTGCCCGACAAGGCGAT
>JAYUGN010000111.1:0-2016 GCA_043767605.1 Gammaproteobacteria bacterium | reverse complement strand
TGGCCTGCCGCTCGGAGGCCTGGTTCATCTTGCGCGCCGTGTCCGAGGTGTTCGAGGCGGCGCCGGTGATCTCCACCGAGGTGTCGTTGATCGTGCCGACGAGGCTGCGCATCGAGCCGACCGTGTAGTTGATCGAGTCGGCGATTGCGCCGGTGAAGTCCTCCGACACCTTCACGTTCACCGTGAGGTCGCCGTCGGCAAGGTTGGTGATTTCGTCGAGCAGGCCGAGAATCGCCTTCTGCTGACGCGTGTCGCGGTCCACGGCTTCGGTCACGCGGCGGCGCGCATCGCCGATGAACACGAACACCGACAGGATCAGGGCGACCAGCGCCGCCAGTCCCAGCGCGTACGACAGCTTCGGGTCGAGCTTGCGGCTGGCGACCGCGTCGAGCACGTCCTGGTCCACCGCGTTGCCGGCGGTGATCACGCTGGTGATCGCACCGAGGAAGGACGTGGTCGCCTCCTCGTAGCGCGACATCGGCTCGGCATCGCGGGCGATCTCGTCGATCGCCTGGTTCACGGCGCCGAGCGCCTCGGTGGTGGCCTGGTCGGCCAGCGCCTCCGAACCGCCCTTCTGCAGTGCCTTGTGTGCGTTCAGGAAGTCGGCGCGCAGGCGGGTCATGGTGTTGACCGAGGCCGTGATGTTGGTGCCCAGCGTCGTGATGCTGGTGGCGGCGGTCTGCATGCGCTCGAGGCGCAGCAGCTGGTTGGCGGTGACGATGTTCACCGGCAGCGACTCATACGTGGTCTTGATCGTGAACAGGTTGTCCACGATGCCGGCGACGTTGGAGGTCACGCGCTGGAACACTTCGGAGTTCTGCAGGATCGCCGCGATGCTGTCGAGGCCGTCCTTCCAGGTCTTGACCAGCTCGTCGACGTCGACCTGGTAAGACTCGGGCAGCGGCTTCATGCCGGCCGCCGGGTCGCCGTCGCGGAAGGTCGCGATCAGCGAGCTGAAGTCGCGCGACTCCGAACTTTTCTGCGTCAGGTCGGTGAGCGCGCGGAAGTCCGGCGCGAGGCCCTGGCTGGCCTCGCGCGAAATCTTGGTCAGCAGGTCGATGCTGGCCTTGAGGTCCTGGCGCTGGTCGAGCCAGGCCTGGTTCACGCCGCCCTGGAACTGGATGTAGAAAAAGCTGCCGAGGGCGCCCGCCATCAGCAGCGTGGCGATGACGATCAGGACGATGATGCGGCGCACGCCGCGCGGGCGTTCCGCCGCTGCCGGCTTGATGTCGGCCATGCTTTCCCTTCCCCCGAGGCTCGCGGCGGCGTCAGCCGCCGATCAGTTGCTTGACCTTGGCCAGCAGATCCGCGTCATTCACTGGCTTGGTGACATATTCCTTCGCGCCCTGGCGCAGGGCCCAGACGCGGTCGGTTTCCTGGTTCTTGGCGCTGACCACGATGATGGGGATGGCGCTGGTCGCCGGATCCTTGGCGATGCTGCGCGTGGCCTGGTAGCCATTGACGCCCGGCATCACCACGTCCATGACGATGGCGTCCGGCTTTTCAGCCTTGGCCCTGGAGATCGAATCCTGCCCGGACTGGACCTCGATGACTTCGTGTCCGCCCTTCTGCAGGATCGACTTCAGGTTCTGCAGGTCGGCCGGTGAATCGTCCACCACCATGATGCGTGCCATGTGCTGCCCGTATGTTCGAAACCGGACGAGACTATAGACGGAAAACCTCGACGCCGCGATGGAAGGTGCGCACCGCGCGGCCCCGGAACTCCATGCCGTCGAACGGCGTGCAGCGGCCGGCGGAGCGCAGCTCGGCGGCGTTGAGCCGCCAGCGCATTTCCGGGTCCACCAGCACCAGGTCGGCGGCGGCGCCCCGCTTGAGCGTGCCGGACTCAAGGCCCAGCACCTGGGCCGGGGCGTGGCACAGCCGCGCGGCGGCGGCCAGCGGCGTGAGCACCCGCTCGTGCACCAGCGCGAGCGTCAGCGGCAGCAGTGTCTCCAGCGCGGAAATGCCCGGCTCGGTCAGCGGGAAGGGGTTGGTCTTGGCATCCACCTCGTGCGG
>JAYUGN010000110.1:0-2016 GCA_043767605.1 Gammaproteobacteria bacterium | reverse complement strand
CCGGCGCTTTCGGAGCCGCGAGACTTCCGCCTGCTCGACGCAAGGCGCGACGCCGCGCAGATCGCCGCGCTCGGCGAACGCGCGTACCGCAGCAGCCGCAACGTGCTGCTGTTCTCGCCGAGAGCGTGCGCCCTTCTGCGCGAAAAAATGCGCTAGGATTCCTGCTCACCGCCTCACCGGGACAGAAAGCCATGACCGACGCCGCAGCGATCCTCAAGAAACTGCCCGTGGCCTTCCAGCCGGACGCCGCCGGCGACGCCGACTGCACCGTGCAGTTCAACATCTCCACGCCGATGCACATCGTCATCAAGGACGGCGCCTGCGTGACCCGGGACGGCACCGCTGATGCCGCCGACGTCGCGATCACGATGGAAGACGAAGACCTGGTCTCGCTGTTGAAGGGTGAGCTCAACGGCATGACCGCCTTCATGACCGGCAAGCTGCAGCTCGAGGGCGACCTCATGCTGGCGCAGCGGATGTTCGGCTTCTTCGACTCGAGCAAGCTCGGCTGAGCTGTCATTCCCGCGCAAGCGGGAATCCAGCATTCACTGGCATGACACTGGATGCCCGCGTACGCGGGCATGACCTGAATTTCGAACTCACTGAAACCGCGGGCCGGCTCGAACTCACGGCGCACCACCACCCGGCCTACCGGCCGATCTGGGCCGACTGGACCGGCGCCGGCATGCAAAGCCGCATCGCCGGCGGCAAGAAGCAGTTGCTGGCCCGCGCGGTCGGGCTGCGGAAAAATCCGGGCCTGCGCGTGCTCGATGGCACCGCCGGGCTGGGCCGTGACGGCTTCCTGCTGGCCTTCCTCGGCGCGAGCGTGACGATGGCAGAGCGCAACCCGAGCGTGGCCGCGCTGCTGCGCGATGCGCAGCGCCGCGCCCTGCTCGATCCTGCGGCCGCCGAGGCGGCGGCCCGCATCGAGATCGTCGAGGCCGATGGGCGTACCCTATGCGGCCCGGGTTCACCGTCGAGGTTCGACGTGGTTTATCTCGATCCCATGTATCCCGATCGCGGCAAGACCGCGCTGGCCGGGCGCGAGCTGCAGATCCTGCGCGAGCTGACCGGCGGCGATCCCGACGCCGACGACCTGCTGGCATCCGCGCACGCGCGCCAGCGCGTGGTGGTCAAGCGCCCCGTGAAAGCCCCGCCGCTGGCCGGCCGCGCGCCCTCGCTGGCGCTGACCGGCACGCAGGCGCGCTTCGACATCTATCTTGCGTGACATGCGCATCCTCACGCTGGTCCGCCATGCCAAGTCCTCGCGCGACTACCCGGAGCTGTCCGATTTCGAGCGGCCGCTGAACCCGCGCGGACGCAAGGACGCGCCGCTGCTCGCCGCGCGCTTGCGCAAGGCCGACCTCAAGCCCGACCTGCTGGTGTCGAGCCCGGCCACGCGCGCCATCGCCACCGCGCGCCTGTTTGCCGAGGAGCTGAACCTCGCGCTCGACGAGATCGTGCTGAACCCGCACATCTACGAGGCCTCGGCCTGGACGCTGATGCACATCGTGCGCAGCCTGCCGCCGGAAGCCCGGGAAATCATGCTGTTCGGGCACAACCCGGGCATCAGCACCTTCGCCCACGACCTCGCCAAATGCGAGTTCGACGAACTGCCGACCTGCGCAGTGGTGCGCATCGAGCTGCCGGCCCGGGTGTGGTCGCTGATCCAGCCCGGCAGCGGCACGGTGCTGCGGTACGACACCCCGAAGTAGGCTGGGCTGAGCGCAGCGAAGCCCAGCGGCGAAGCCCATCTGCTGGGCTTCGTCCGCTGCGCGGACTTCAGCCCAGCCTACCGCCTGCGCCCAGCCCAGCCGACGCAAGCTTCAGGTGTTGCCGGTACCGCCGCGCATTCTCGACGTAGTGCGCGGCCTGCAGCGTCAGCATCTGGATTTCCTGCGGCGTCACTGGGCGCACGACCTTGCCCGGCGAGCCCATCACCAGCGAGCCATCGGGGATCTGCTTGCCCTCGGTGATCAGCGTGTTGGCGCCGATGATGCAGTTCCGGCCGATCTT
>JAYUGN010000109.1:0-6114 GCA_043767605.1 Gammaproteobacteria bacterium | reverse complement strand
GGCCCGCCCTAATGCGCGGGCGTGTTCTGCGCGTGCTTCACCAGCAGGCCGCCGATCTGCGGCAACAATTCCGGTGGCAAGTCGTGGCCCATGCCGGGGATGATCTCCACCCGCGCACCGGGAATGTGCTTGCCCAGATCGTGGGCGGCGGCCACCGGTACCAGCGGGTCGTGCTGGCCGTGGATGATCAAGGTCGGTGCGCTGATGCGCTTCAGGATCGGTACGCGCGAGCCTGAGGCGAGGATCGCCTGCAGCTGACGGCCGAGGCCGCGGCGGTCGCTGTTGCGATCGTAGGAGCGCTCGACTTTCCCGCGCAGCATTTCCTCGGTGAGCGGGAAGGCGGGGCTGCCGATCATGCGCCAGGTCTTCATGCCGTGGCGCACCATCGTCTCGCGATCGGAGCCGGCCGGCTTCTTGATCAGTCGCAGCTGGATCTGGAGGCTTGGCTTCGGCAGCCGCGGGTTGCCGCTGGTGGTCATGATCAGGCCGAGGCTGCGCACGCGCTCGGGGAATTTGGCCGCGACGATCTGCGCGATCATGCCGCCCATCGAGGCGCCGACCACGTGCGCCTGCCGGATCTGCAGCGCATCGAGCAGGCCCACCGTGTCGCGCGCCATGTCGTCGAGCGTGTAGGGCACCTTCAACCTGAAACCCATCATCGAGGCGATGGCGGTGCGCACGATCTTCGGCCGCCGGTGCGTCTCGAGTTTCTGCGACAGGCCGATGTCGCGGTTGTCGAAGCGGACCACGTGCAGGCCGCCGGCCGCGAGGTGGTGGCACAGCTCGTCGGGCCACAGCACCAGCTGGGCGCCGAGGCCCATGATCAGGACGAGTGCCGGATGCTTCGCGTCGCCGAAAGTTTCGTATTCGAGATCGAGGCCGTTGCAGCGCGCTTTGGGCAAGACAACTCTCCAGAAAGGGCAGAAAGGGGACAGATCTATTTTCTAAAAGGGGACAGATCTATTTTCAGCTGACTTCGAACGCGCCGGCCAGTTTTTCGCGCAGCCAGCGGTTGGCCGGCTCGCGATCCACGTTGGCGTGCCAGTACAGGTAGGCATCCAGCGCGGGCATTTCGAATGGCAGCGGCAGGATGCGGTTGCCGAACGGCTGGTTGGCGATCCGCGCGTAGTGGCCCGGCATCGTCAGCACCAGATCGGTTTGCGAGACCACGCGGCAGGCGGCGAAATAGTGCTGGCAGCGCAGGCGGATGCGGCGCGACAGGCCCTGGCGGCTGAGCTCCACGTCCTCGAGGCCCGGGCCGCTGCGGCGCGAGGACACCAGTATATGGTCCTGCTTCAGGTAGGTCGCGAGGTTCATGCCTCGTCCGCGCGCAGCCTTCATCGCCGGATGGCCCTTGCGCACCACGACCACCATGCGATCGAGCCGGATGCGCCGGCGCTTGATCTGGTCGCTCAAGGGCAACAGCACGTCGAGCGCGGCGTCGAGCGTGCCGTTGGCCAGCTCCGATTCCAGTTCGCGGCGCTCCACCTGCACCGCGTGCAGGTCCACCGCAGGCGCGCTGCGATGAATCGCGCGCAGCAGCGGCGGCAACAGCGGCGCCTCGAACACGTCGCGCACCGCCACGGTAAAGCGTTTTTGCGTGGTCGCGGGATCGAAGCGCTCGAGCTCGTTCAGCGTGACCTCGAGCCCGCGCAGCGCGCGGCGTACCGGTTCGATCAGGTTGCGCGCCAGCGGCGTGGGCACCATCGCGCGGCCTTCGCGCGCAAACAGCTCGTCCTTGAACAGCAGGCGCAGGCGGCCCAGCGAGTGGCTGACGGCGGGCTGCGTGAGGTGCAGCCTGGCCGCGGCCCGCGTGATGCTGCGCTCGGTGTAGATCGCGTCGAGCACGACCAGCAGGTTCAGGTCGACTCTATTGAGGTGCATGGAGTCTATGCATGGGGCTTATGCGCGGCGATGCAAGGTATTCATTTGAATGATTGTAGGCCCTGGCCTAATCTCGCGGGCTTCTCCGCAGGACATGTGCGCCATGAAAGAACTGAACGGCCGGGTCGCCGTGATTACCGGCGCCGCCAGCGGCTTCGGCCGCGAGCTGGCGATCCTCTGCGCGGGCGAGGGCATGAAGCTCGTACTCGCCGATATCGACGAGAAGGGGCTCAAGGCCACGCGCGCACTGCTGCCGGCCGGCGCCGAAGTGCTGCTGAAGCGCTGCAACGTCGCCAAGGCCGAGGAAGTCGAAGCGCTGGCCGACGCGACCTACCAGAAGTTCGGCGCCGCGCACCTGTTGTTCAACAACGCGGGCGTGGCCGTCGCCGGGCCGACCTGGACCACCACGCTCGACGAGTGGAAGTGGGTGCTCGACGTGAACCTGATGGGCGTGGTGCACGGCATCCGCAGTTTCGTGCCGCGCATGATCGAGGGCAAGCAGCCGGCGCACATCGTCAACACCGCCTCGGTCGCCGGCCTCACTTCGCCGCCGGCCTCGAGCGTGTACTGCGTGAGCAAGCATGGCGTCGTGACCCTGAGCGAGTGCATGCACCATGAGCTGCAGTTCATGAAGCACCCGATCGGCGTGTCGGTGCTGTGCCCGGCGTTCGTGAACACCGGCATCGCGGATGCCGGCCGCAATCGCCCCGCCGAGCTGTCGGAAGCCAACCCGATGGCCAAGCCCTTCGAGGATCGCGTGCGCGAGGCCACGCGCCGCGGCAGGCTTTCCGCCGCCGACGTCGCGGAGATCACGATGGACGGCGTGAAGGCCGGCACCTTCTACATCCTCACCCACCCCAAGATCAAAGGCACCATCGAGATGCGCATGCGCGACATCCTCGACGACCGCATTCCCACCAACCCAATGCCCTAAAGAAAAGGGGTTAAAAGAAAAGGGGTCGCAGTCCTTTTTCTTTGCACACTTATCGACCAAAAGAAAAGGACTGCGACCCCTTTTCTTTTTAGGAGTTTCTAATGGATTTTGAATATTCGCCCAAGGTCAAGGACCTGCTCGCGCGCCTCAACGCATTCTTCGACGCGCACATCTACCCGAACGAGGCGAAGTTCATCGCCGAGGTCAACGAGGGCGATCGCTGGCAGCCGACGAAGCTCATGGAAGAGCTGAAGGAGAAGGCCAGGGCTGCCGGCCTGTGGAATTTGTTCCTGCCCGAGTCGCATCGCGGCGCGGGCCTGACCAACCTCGAGTACGCCCCGCTGTGCGAGGTGATGGGCCGGGTGATGTGGTCGCCGGAGGTGTTCAACTGCTCCGCGCCCGACACCGGCAACATGGAAGTGCTGGAACGCTACGGCACGCCTGAGCAGAAGAAGCAGTGGCTCGAACCGCTGCTGGAAGGAAAGATCCGCAGCTGCTTTGCGATGACCGAGCCGAACGTCGCCTCGTCAGATGCCACCAACATCGAGTGCGCGATCGTCAAGGATGGCGACGACTACGTGATCAACGGCCGCAAGTGGTGGAGCAGCGGCGCGATGGATCCGCGCTGCAAGATTTTCATCCTGATGGGCAAGACCAACCCGGGCCACACCAGCCGCCATCAGCAGCAGTCGATGATCCTGGTGCCGCGCGACGCCCAAGGCATGAAGATCCTGCGCTTCCTGCCGGTGTTCGGCTATGACGACGCGCCGCACGGCCACGCCGAGATCGACTTCAAGGACGTGCGCGTGCCCGCGAGCAACATGCTGCTCGGCGAAGGCCGCGGCTTCGAGATCGCGCAGGGCCGCCTCGGGCCGGGCCGCATCCACCACTGCATGCGCCTCATTGGTCTCGCTGAGCGCGCACTGGAAAAAATGTGCCGGCGCACGCTCGAGCGCGTCGCCTTCGGCAAGCCGGTGGCCGCGCAGGGCGTGACGATCGAGCGCATCGCCGAGTCGCGCATCAAGATCGACCAGGCGCGCCTGCTCACGCTGAAGGCCGCGTACATGATGGACAAGGTCGGCAACAAGATCGCGGCGAAGGAAATCGCCATGATCAAGGTGGCCGCGCCGAACATGGCCTGCGAGGTGATCGACTGGGCGATCCAGGCGCACGGTGGCGGCGGCGTCACCGACCAGTTCGGCCTGTCGTATGCGTATGCACAGGCGCGCACGCTGCGCCTGGCCGATGGCCCGGATGAAGTGCACCGCAACCAGATCGGCAAGCTGGAGCTGGGCAAATACGTGCCGGCCGAAGTCATGGCAGCCTTGTCGGCCTCGCGCCGCCGCTAATCCGAATCGTCCACACAGGAATCCAAATGAACAACAAGCAATTCAAGCTTGCCCACCGCCCGCAGGGGATGGTCAAGCGCACCGATTTCGATTTCGTCACCGAGCCCGCCGGCGAACCCGGTCCCGGCGAGATCCTGGTCAAGATCCTCTATCTCTCGCTCGACCCGGCCATGCGCGGCTGGATGAACGAGGGCAAGAGCTACGTGCCGCCCGTTGGCATCGGCGAAGTCATGCGCGCCGGCGGTGCTGGGCGCGTGATCAAGTCCAACGATCCGAAGTTCAAGGAAGGCGATCACGTGGTCGGCATCACGGGCGTGCAGGAATACGCCGTGCTGAAGGCCAAGGCCATGACCGCGGTGGACGCGAAGCTCGCGCCGCTGCCGGTGTACCTGGGCACGCTCGGCATGCCGGGCATGACCGCGTACTTCGGCCTGCTCGAGGTCGGCAGCTTCAAGGCCGGTGACACCGTGGTGGTTTCCGGCGCCGCGGGCGCGGTCGGCCAGGTCGTGGGCCAGGTCGCCAAGCTCAAGGGCGCGGGCAAGGTCGTCGGCATCGCTGGCGGCCCGGACAAGTGCAAGTGGGCCGTCGAGCAACTCGGCTTCGACGCCTGCATCGACTACAAGGCCGGCAAGCTCAAGGAAGAGCTGAAGGCCGCTTGCCCGAAAGGCGTGGACCTTTACTTCGACAACGTCGGCGGCGAGATCCTCGACACGGTGCTCACGCAGCTCGCGATGCACGCGCGCATCGTGATCTGCGGCGCGATCAGCCAGTACAACAACACGACGCCGGTGAAAGGTCCGAGCAACTACCTTTCGCTGCTGGTGAACCGCGCCCGCATGCAGGGCATGGTGGTGTTCGATTACGCGGCGCGCTACGGCGAGGCCGCGCGCGAGATGGGCGGCTGGCTGGCCGCCGGCAAGATGAAGTCGCGCGAGGACATCGTGCCGGGCCTCGAGACTTTCCCGGAGACGCTGCTGAAACTGTTCCGCGGCGAGAACACGGGCAAGCTGGTGCTGAAAGTCGCCGACAACTAACCGTCGTGCCCGCGGATGTAAACAAATCGCAGGCTGGGCTGAGCACAGCGAAGCCCAGCAAAGGAGAGAGCCATGGCAACCGTCACCACGAGCCGCACGATCAACGCGCCGGTCGAGAAAATCTTCGACCTGCTCACCGACCACGCCAACTACAAGGATTTCCCCGGCATCCTCGACTCGAAGCTCGAGACGCAGGGCACTCCGGCGCCCAATGGCCTGGGCGCCGTGCGCTACATCAAGGTCAAGCAGGGCTGGTTCCGCGAGAAGATCACGGCTTATGACCGGCCGCGCGCGTTCAGCTACCTGATCACCGAAACCAGCCTGCCGCTGAAGCACGAGGGCGGCACGTTGACGTTCACGCCCGTTGCGGGTGGCACGGAAGTGACCTGGGTCTCGACCGCCCGCATGACCGTGCCGCTGATCGGCGGCCTGCTCGACTGGCTATTCGGGCCCATGCTCGAGAAGGGCTTCGCCGCCACGCTCAAGGATGTAGACCGGCGCCTCGCGGCGTAGCGCTGCGCGCGCGGCGACAAGTGGAGCCTGTCCCGAAATAAAGGGGACGCACACCTTTAGTGCTCGCAGAATCCCGAGGGGGCGCACAGCCGGATAAAGGTGTGCGTCCCCTTTATTGTTCGAGCTGGTCCGCCGCGGTCATCCACTCTTCCTCGACCTGCGCCACCAGGCGGCGCACTTCGCGCTGCTCGCGCTCGATCTTCTTGGCTTCGTCGCTGCGGCCGGCGCTGTAGAGCGCCGGGTCAGCCAGCTTCGCGTCCAGCTCGGCGAGCTGCACGTGCAGCTTGTTCAGCTGCGCATCGAGCTTCTCGACCTTGGCCTTCAGCACTTTCTGGGCGCGCTCGTCGGCGCCCGCCTTGCGCGCGGCTTTCTTGTCGGTGCCGCCCTTGCCGCGCGCGTC
>JAYUGN010000108.1:0-6120 GCA_043767605.1 Gammaproteobacteria bacterium | reverse complement strand
TCCTGCGTGGTGATCGCGGCGACGGCGAGTTTTTGGTCCGGCGCCAGCCACAGCGACGAGGCGAAACCATAAATCGCGCCGCTGTGACCGACGATGCGGCGGCCATCCTTCGGCGCAGTCATGAAACCCAGACCGAAGCCAGTGTTGGTGCCGGCTGGCGCGTACTGCACGCGCGTCATCTCGGCCAGCGATTCGGGTTTGAGGATCGGCGCGCCGCCAGCGAGCAGCGCCGAGGCGAAGCGGCCGAGGTCATTGACCGTGGAATACATCGAGCCGGCCGGCGCAATCCCAAGCTCGAAAGTCGGCGCCGCGAACGTGCGGCCCTCGACCGTCAACATCTGGCCCTTGGCGAGGTTGGTGGTCAGCGCGGGCGTGGGCTCGAAGCCGCTGTCCTTCATGCCGAGCGGGTCGAGCACGTCGCGCTTGAGCAGTTTCGCGAACGGCTCGTGCTGCACCGTCTCGAGCGCTTCGCCGACGACGGCGATGCCTGCGTTGGAATACTTGAGCGTGGATTCCGGCGCGTACACCAGCGCCGTGTCGTTGAGGCTCGCCACGGTCTGCGCGAGCGTCGGCGCAGCCGGGTCGAAGTAATGCCCGACCGGCGGCTCGCGCACCAGGCCCGCGTGGTGCGTCATCAGCGCGCGCAGCGTGATGGGTTTGCTGCCGCGAAAAACATTCTTCGGCTTGAAGTCCGGCAGGTACGCCGTCACCGGCGCATCGAGGCTCATGCGCCCCTGCTCCACCTGCTGCATCACCGCGATATCGGTAAATAGTTTACTGACCGAGCCGATGCGGTAGACCGTGTCGGCCGTTGCCGGCCTCTTCGCCTCCGGGTCGGCCATGCCGAAGCCCTGCGACCACACGGTCCTGTCACCGTCGATCAGCGCAACCGACAACGCCGGCAGGTTCTTGTCCGCCATCTCGTGCTGGATGAAGGCGGTGAGCTTGTGCTCCACCTCGGCGTAGGGCGACGGCGCCGGCGCCGGCAACAGCGTGGCGCAGGCGGTGAGCAGCGCTGTCGCCGTGAGCGCGGCGAGGGATCTGTTGCGAGCGGTTTCCGTTTTTGCGTAAGTAAAGCGCAGGCGAGCCGGAGCCCCGCAGGGGCGCGACGATGGGTGAGTGAGACTTGGCGAGCGAACCCAAGGAGCGGCTCGCCGAGCCATGGAGCAAAAGCGGAAACCGCTCGCAACGAACAGATCTCTCGCCGTACGCGTCATTTTTTCCTCCAGAACAGGTACGCAGGCACCCCCGCGAACACGATCGCGGCGCCGATCAGCGCCTGGCGCGGATTCGTCACAATCGTGTTCACGACGATGGCGAGCGAGGGCACGATGAACAGGATCGGCACGAGCGGATAGCCCGGCGTGCGGAACGGCCGCGGTGCGTCGGGATGCTTGCGCCGGTAGTGGAAGATCGCGGCGGCGCCGAGCGCGTAGAAGCCCCAGCCGGTGAAGACCACGTACGTCAGCAGTTCCTCGAAGGTACCGGTGGCGGCCATCACCGCCGACCACACCGAGCTCACGATGATCGCGAAAGCCGGCGTGCCGTACTTCGGGTGGATCTCGGCGAGCTTCTTGAAGAACAGGCCGTCGCGCGCCATCGAGAAATACACGCGCGGCGCGGTCATCACCGTGGCGTGCGCCGCGCTGAACATCGAGATCAGGATCGCCGCCGCCACCAGCTTGCCGGCCGCGGGTCCGAGCACCGCGGCCACCGCTTCGCTCGCGATGCGCTTGGACTCCATCGCGCCGCCGACGCCGAGCGCCGCGACGTAGGCCAGGTTCGCGACCAGGTACAGCGCCATGAGCAGCGCGACGCCGAGCCAGATCGCGCGCGCGAAGTCTTTCTGCGGGTTCACCGCCTCACCGGCCGAGAAAGTCACGTACTGCCAGCCTTCGTAGGCCCACAGCACGCCGATCATCGCGGCGCCCATGGCGGTGAGCAGCGACAGGCCTTCCGGCGCGCCGGCCGGCGCGCTCTGGCCGAACTCTTGGCCCATCGTCAGGAGCAGCACGCCCATCACCACAATCGCGCCGACCTTGATGCCGGTCGCCAGGTTCTGCACGTTGGCGCTCTGGCGCATCGAGAACACGTTCAGCGCGCAGATCGCCGCGATCACCAGCACGGCCACGGCCTTGGCTGCGAACGGCGTCAGCGGCGTGAACTGCTGCAGGTAGCCGGTGAACGCGACCGCCAGCGTGGCGTTGGTGGCGCTGGCGATGACCAGCAACAGTGCCCAGCCGTACAGGAAGGCCGTGCCCTCGCCGAAGGCGTCCCTCATGTAGGTATAGAGCCCACCCGAGTCCGGCTTCATCGCGCCGAGCTCGGCGTAGGTCAGCGCGCCGAACACCGACAGCAGGCCGCCGAACACCCACACGGCCAGCGCCGGTGCGAGCGCACCGCCGGTCAATTTAAGCACCGTGGCCGGCACGATGAAGATGCCGGAGCCGATGACGACGCCCAGCGTCAGCAACACCAGGTCGCGGAACGACAGGACACGCGCGAGCGTGCCGCCCGGTGGCGCCGTCACGCGGCGACTCCCCAGATCATCTCGCGCGGCACGCTTACGCTCGACCCTTCATAGCGCAGGCCACCGGGATGATCCTTCGTCAACAAGAGCGGCCCGTCGATGTCCACGAAATCGCACAGCTGCGCAAGCACGTGCGCGGGCGCCATGGAAAGTGAAGTCGCGACCATGCAGCCGACCATCAGCTTGAGCCCCGCCTTGCGGCCCGCGTGCGCCAGCATCAGGGCCTCGGTGAGGCCGCCGGTCTTGTCGAGCTTGATGCAGATGCCCTGGTAGCGGCCCACCGCATTCGGCAATTCGCCGAGGTGGATGCAGGATTCGTCCGCAAACAGCGGCAGCGGCGGGGTGTAACCCGCAAGCTCTGCATCGCCGCCGCGCGGCAGCGGCTGCTCGAGTTGCGAGAGCCCCAGCTCCGCCAGCGCCGGCGCCCAGTCCTGCAGCTGCCGGAAATTCCAGCCGCCGTTGCAGTCGGCGACCAGCCGCGCGTCGGGCCGCGCCTTGCGGATCGCGCGCACGCGCTCGACCGGGCGGTCGTCGCTGAGCTTGATCTTCAGCAGCGGCCGGTCGGACGCCGCCGCAGCCTTCGCGGCCATCTGCTCGGGCGTGTCTTCCAGCCCGATCGTGAATACCGTCGTCACCGGCTTCGCGGGTACGCCGGCGAGCGCCCACACGGTGCTGTGCTTCTTGCGCGCCTCGAGGTCCCACAGCGCGCAGTCGAGCGCGCAGCGCGCCCCGCCCGGCGGCAGCAGTTTCAGCAATTCGTCGCGTCCCGCGCCGGCCTCGACCTGCGCTGTCACCTGCGCGATCTGCGCCTGCATGCTCGCGACGGTTTCATCGAGGTAATACACGCCGGAGGCTTCGCCGCGGCCGACGTGCTCGCCTTCGCGCAGTTCGACCACGATCAGGTCGAACGCATCCCAGGTGTGATTGGAAATCCGGAACGGCGTGCGCGAGGGCCAGGACTCGGCCCGCACGCTCAGGCTGCGCTTCATTTTTTCTTTCCTCTTTTTTCCGGCTTCAGCATCCGGTCGACGATTGCGCCCGGCCCTTCGACCAGCGGATCCACCACCGGCAGCTTGAGCTGCCGCGAAAGTTTCTTCAGCCACGCCGCGCGCTCGCGTTTGGAGAGCTTCATCGTGTTCACCGCCACACCCACGCAGCGCGCCTTCGGGTTCGTGCGGCGCGCCAGCTCGACGTTGAGCTTGATCGTCGCGGCCACGCTCGGCAGCGGATAGCCCGGGAATCCCGAGTGCGTCTTGCGTTTCGCTTCGTGGCAGATCACGAGTGCATCCGGTTGGGACCCGTGCAACAGGCCCAGCGACACGCCGGCATAGGCCGGATGGAACAGCGAGCCCTGACCTTCGATCACGTCCCAGTGTTTCGCATCGTTATCGGGCGAGAGCGCCTCGGCGGCGCCGGCGGTGAAGTCGCACACGACCGTGTCGATCGGCATGCCCTCGCCCGCGATCATGATCCCGGTCTGGCCGGTGGCGCGGAAATCCGCGCTCACGCCGCGTTTTTTCAGTTCCTGCGCAATCGCCAGCGCCGTGTATTTCTTGCCGACTGCGCAGTCGGTGCCGACGGTCAGCACGCGCATGCCCTTGCGCTTCCTGCCCGAGGCGATCGGGATGTTCGCCGGTGGCACGCGCACGTCCACGAGCTTGCAGCCGCCGGCCGCCGCGGCCTCGGCCAGGCCCGGCACGGTGGCCAGGCGCTTGTGCATGCCCGCGACCACGTCGAGACCGGCGAGCGCGGCTTCCTTGAGCACCGCCACCCACGAGTCCTTGAACTGCCCGCCGACCGGCGCCACGCCGAGGATGATGCTCTTCGCGCCGGCGGCGACGGCAGCCTTCACGTCGAGGTCCGGCAGGTTCGCCGACACGCGCGAGCCCGGCAGGCGCATCTGGCCAACGCACTTGTCGGGGCACCACTGCGCGACGCCGAGACCGGTCTTGGCGAACGAGTGGTCCTCGACATCGGCGAGAAAGATCAGGTACGGCGCTCGCAGCGAAATGATGGTGGTCAACGCAGCAGTCATGGGGTCATCCAATCCGGTAGCCGACGAGATTCCAGTACCAGAGCGACCACAGGACCGCGACGCCCAGCAGCACGATCGCGCTGTACTGCGCGCGCTGATACGCGGTGAACCAGCCGTGCCGCCACCCGGAGGCCGCCAGCGCGGCCACCGCCACCGTCAGCGGCACCGCCAGCAGCGGCAAGGCGAGCGCGACGTATAGCGTCGTCGGCAATGCATACAACAGGTCATCCACGCCGATCGCAAACGACGCGACCATCAGCGCGAGGAAGGCAAGGTGCGCAAGCCCGAGCAAGGCGAGCAGGCGGCGGGCGCGGCGCGCACCGGCCGGGGCGGCGCGGTCCGCGGTCCAGTTGCGCAGCGCGCTGACAATCGCCACGAGGAATCCCAGCAGCCCCAGTGCCAGCAGGATCTGGTGGAATTCCGGCGTGCCCCACCACGGCAGCTTGTGCGCGCCGATGAACGGGAAATCGTTGACCAGGTGCGTGATGCGGCCCTGCTCGTCCTCGACGAAGGCGATCATCGCCTCACCGTCGTCCTCGCGAAATACATTCGGCGCCACCTCGACCCAGTAGCTCGCGCCGGGCAGCAACAGGTCGGTGATCAGCAGCTTGTCGTCCTTCGTCGGCTGGACCTTGGTTGCGCCGAACAGTCCGAACACGCGCTCGAACTTGGTGTAGCTGCCGCGATTGGCGGCATAGCTGCCGGCGTAGCGCGCGGCGCGTTCGTGAAAACCCGCGGGCGCCTTGATCGCCGGCAGGCGCGCCGGGTAATAGCGATCCATGAAGGACTTCACCAGGTCGCGGCGCGCGATATGCGGCGCTTCTTCGTTGGAGCTGTTGTACGACACGAAGATGCCGAGTTTCTCCTCGGGCAAGAGCACGAGGTCGCTGTGGAAGGCAACGAGGTCGCCGCCGTGGCCGATCAGCCGCCGGCCATTGATCCAGGTTTCGTAGAAGCCCAGCCCCGAGCCGTTGAGATAGGGGCTGACGCCGAACTGGCGGCCCTGCATGAGGTCGGCGGTCTCGGGCTTGAGCACGCCCTTGCCATGGTCGAGTGCGCTGATCATGAACTTCGCCATGTCGGCGGCGCTGGACGTCATCGAGCCGGCCGGGCCGAAGCTGTGCACGAACTCGAAGCTGTTCGGCTCCAGGCGTCCGTCCTTGAAGCGATGCCCGGTAGCCATGCGCGGTGCCAGCGCCGGCGGCAAGGGCTCGGCAAACGTGCTGCTCGTCATGCCCAGCGGCGCAAAAATATTCTTCTCGAGGTAATCGTCGAAGGGCATGCCCGACACCGAGGCGACGATGTGGCCGGCCAGCGCGCAGCCCCAATTCGAATACGAGGAATTGGTGCCGTCGCCGCCGAAGTTCGTCGTCGGCGGCCGCACGCGCGCCGGCATGTGCGCCTTCAACGCCTCGCCCAGCGGCCGCAGGCCCGCGGCGTCGCGCGCCAGGAGATAGCCGAGGCCGCCGTCCTCGAGGCCGGGCGTGTGCGTCATCAGGTTGCGCAGCGTGATCGGCTTGCCGAAGGCCTCCGGGATCTTGAAGTCCGGGATGTA
>JAYUGN010000107.1:0-6126 GCA_043767605.1 Gammaproteobacteria bacterium | reverse complement strand
TACCACCACCACCAGGAATACCGCGACGGCGCCCCGCAGGCCCCGCTCGCCCGGCTCGAGCCGACCACCAAGCGCGGCACGCTGGTGCGCTTCTACCCGAGCGGCCAGGTCTTCACCCAGCGCAAGTTCGACTACGACATCCTTGCGCGCCGCCTGCGGGAGCTGTCGTTCCTGAACTCCGGCGTGCGCATCGTGCTGAAAGACGAAGCGGCTGGCCAGGAAGACGTCTTCGAGTACAAGGGCGGCATCGCCGCGTTCGTGCAGTACCTGAACCGCAACAAGGCCGCGGTCCATCCGAGCATCCTGAACCTGACGGCCGAACACAACGGGATGGTCGTGGAAGCGGCGCTGCAGTGGAACGACTCCTACGTCGAGAACACCTTCTGCTTCACCAACAACATTCCGCAGCGCGACGGCGGCACCCACCTGACGGGCTTCCGCAACGCGCTGACGCGCACCATTGGCGACTACCTCGATGCCGAGGGCATCGCCAAGCGCGAAAAAGTGCAGATGCTGGGCGATGACACCCGCGAAGGCCTCACCGCGGTGCTGTCCATCAAGCTCGTGGACCCGAAGTTCTCGTCGCAGACCAAGGACAAGCTGGTTTCCAGCGAGGTGACGCCAGTAGTTCAGAGCGTGATTTCGGCGAAATTGCACGATTTTATGATGGAAAACCCAAAAGAAGCGCGCTTGTTGGCGGCGAAGGTTGTTGAGGCCTCCCGCGCCCGCGAAGCCGCGCGCAAGGCCAAGGAACTCAACCGCCGCAAGAGCGTGCTCGATGTCGCCGGCCTGCCGGGCAAGCTGGCGGACTGCCAGGAAAAGGATCCCGCCAAGTCGGAACTGTTCATCGTCGAGGGCGATTCCGCCGGCGGCAGCGCCAAGCAGGGCCGCGACCGCCACTTCCAGGCGATCCTGCCGCTGAAGGGCAAGATCCTGAACGTCGAGAAGGCTCGCCTCGAGAAAATGCTGTCGTCGCAGGAGCTGGCGACGCTGATCACCGCGCTGGGCACCGGGATCGGCGCCGACGAGTTCAAGCCCGAGAAGCTGCGCTACCACCGCATCATCATCATGACCGACGCCGATGTGGACGGCGCACACATCCGCACGCTGCTGCTCACCTTTTTCTACCGGCACATGCACGTGCTGGTCGAGCGCGGCCACATCTACATCGCGCAGCCGCCGCTGTACAAGGTCAAGATCGGCAAGTCTGAGAGCTACGTGAAGGACGACGTCGAGCTCAGCAATTCGCTGCTGACCGCCGCGATCGAGGATGCCGTGTGGACGCCGGCCGAGGGCAAGGCGCCTCTGCCGGGCAAGGACCTTGAGCGCTTCCTGCGCGCGCACGCCGGCGTCAACGAACTGCTGCAGAAACTCTCGCGCCGCTACGACCTGTTCGTGCTCGAGCGCCTGCGCGAGCACTCGCCGCTGCCGGCCGAGAGCGCCGAGCTCGCCGCGTGGACGCAGCGCTTCTCGGAAGACCTCAACCTGCGCGGCAAGCTCAACGGCCATTACAGCGTGCAGACCCGCGCTGAACAGTCGGGACTCGCCGTCACCGTGACGCGCAAGGTGCACGGCGCGGAAGCCGTGATCCACTTCTCGCCCGAATTCCTGCAGGGCCCCGAGTACCGCCGCATCGTGGACCTGCAGCAGGCGCTCAAGCCCCTGGTCGGCGCGGGCGCGAAAGTGCAGCGCGGTGATCACGAGAAAGCGATCGCGAGCTTCGCCGAGGGCTTCGACTGGATGCTGGCCGACACCAAGCGCGGCATGCACATCCAGCGCTACAAGGGCCTGGGCGAGATGAACCCGGAGCAGCTGCACGAGACGACGCTGGAGCCTTCGCGCCGGCGCCTGGTGCAGGTGAAGATCGAGGACGCCGTCGCCGCCGACCAGATGTTCACCACGCTGATGGGCGAGCAAGTCGAACCGCGCCGCGAGTTCATCGAGAAGCACGCGTTGCTGGTGGGCAACCTAGACGTCTGAGCGCGCCGACCTCGTGAAGAAAATCCTGGCGCGCCAGGCCTTGGCGCTGGTTGCGGTCGCCGCGCTGGCGGGCGCTCCCGCCAACGCGCAGGCGCCGACCACCTACCTCGCCGACCTGCAGCTGCGCGAGAACAACCAGGGCTATGAGATCGCCGCGAAAAACGCCGGCGACATCGCCAAGGCGCTGCGTGACCATGGCGTGATCTCGGCCATCGAAAGCGGTTACCGCAGCGGCTATGTCTGGCAGCTGTCGTGGGTGCTGACGCCCCAGAAGGACAGCAAGGGCTGCCACGTGAAAGACCTGAAAGTCACGCTGACCAGCATCGCGACCCAGCCGCACTGGACCCCCGCGGCCGGTGCCCCCGCTGCGCTGCAGGCGGACTGGTCGGTGTTTTCCTCGGCGCTGCGCGCGCACCTGGCAAAGCAGCGCAACCTGATCGTGGGCAAGGCGCAGTTGCTGCGGCCCCGCGTCGCCAAGCTGCAGGCCCAGACTTGCGAGGCCCTGCAGCGCGGCGTGGATTTCATCGGCCAGCAGTGGATCGAGGACATGCACAAGGCCGACGACGATTTCGCCCGCGCCACGCGCCATGGCGAAACCGGCAACGTGCGCTGGCCACCGGCGAAGGCGGGCGCGATGCCGGCGACCGCGCCCACCCAGGCGCCGAAGGCCGCGCCGAAACCTGCGACGCCTGCTGCCGCGCCCAGCCCTACTCGCTGAGCAGCGCGTTCACCACGGCCAGCGAGGCCGCGAGTTCGTTCTCTGATGCTGCGGTCACCGTCGCGTGGCCAACCTTGCGCGCGGGTTTGGCCTCCTTGCCGTACAAATGAACCTGCAAGCCCGGAATTCTCGCGAGCGCCTTCAGGTCTGGAATCTCGCCGATGAAATTGACCATCGCGCAGTGTCCTCGCGTCGCGGTCGAGCCCAGCGGCAGGCCGGCGATCGCGCGCAAGTGGTTCTCGAACTGCGAGCACTGCGCGCCGTCGATGGTCCAGTGCCCCGAGTTGTGCACGCGCGGTGCGATCTCGTTGCCGAGCAGCGCCCCGCCGGCGACGAAGAACTCGAAGGCCAGCACACCGACATAGTCGAGCCGCTCCATCACCAGCCGCGTGCATTCCTCGGCCCTGGCCTGCAGCGGGTCATTCACGCGCGGGATCGAGGTGCGCAGGATGCCGTCGCGGTGCGTGTTCTCGACCACGGCGTAGAACGCGATCTGCTTGTTCGCCGCGCGCACGCCGATGCAGGAAAGCTCGCGCTCGAAGGGGACGAAGGCCTCTAGCAGCAGCGGCTGCTCGCCGAGCCGCTCCCAGGCGGCGTCCACGTCGGCCGGTGTGCGCAGCACCGCCTGGCCCTTGCCGTCGTAGCCCATGCGGCGCGTCTTGATCACGGCCGGCAGGCCGATGCTCGCCACGGCGCGGTCCAGCTCCGCGCGGTTGGCGACCGGCGCGTACCTGGGCACCTTGATGCCGAGGCGGTCGAACATCTGCTTCTCGGCGAGCCGGTCCTGGCCCACGCCCAGCGCGCGCGGATGCGGCAGCAGCGGCTTGCGGTCGGCGACGAATTCCGCGGTCGCGGCTGGCACGTTCTCGAATTCGTAGGTCGCGATGTCGATGCGCGAGCAGAAATCGGCGAGCGCCTTCTCGTCTTCGTAGGGCGCATGAATGTGCGTGCCGAGCGGTGCCGCGCAGGATTCCGCGGCCGGATCGAGGAACACGAAGTCCAGATCAAGGCGGTAGCCGGCCAGTGCCAGCATGCGGCCGAGCTGGCCCGCGCCGAGCACGCCAATTTTCACGGCGTCACCGGCGCGGGTTGGATTTCTTCAGCACCGCGCGCGTCTGCTTGCGGCGGTAGCGCGCGAGCCGCTTCGCGACGGCCGGCACTTCGAGCGCGAGGATCGCGCTGGCGAGCAGCGCGGCATTGATCGCCCCGGGCTTGCCGATCGCGAGCGTGCCGACCGGGATGCCCGCCGGCATCTGCGCGATGGACAGCAGCGAGTCGAGGCCCCTGAGTGCGCGCGATTCCACTGGCACGCCGAGCACCGGCAAGGCGGTGATCGCGGCGGCCATGCCCGGCAGGTGCGCGGCGCCACCGGCGCCCGCGATGATCACTTTCAGGCCGCGGCGCGCGGCCGATTCGGCGTAGCGATAGAGCTTGGCGGGCGTGCGATGGGCCGAAACGATTTCCGTTTCATAAGGCACGCGCATGGCGTCGAGGATTTCGGCCGTGTACTTCAGGGTTTCCCAGTCAGAGCGGGAACCCATGATGACGCCGACGACTGCTTTGTTTTTTGGCACTTTCCAACCCGTTCGGGCGGGGAAAGCGATGCAGTATAGGCTCAGGGGGGCAGCAGGTCGAAGTCGGCGGTGATCGAGGCTTCGACCCGGATTTCGCCCAGCGAAAGGCCCATCTGCTCGTTGCCGCCCTGGTCTGCGGCCTTGGCCATGCTCATGTAGACCCGCGGCCCGGGCGCCGGCGCCGCGCCGGACTCGTTGATGCGCATCACGGCGCCCAGTTTTGCGCCCAAAGTCTCGGCCAGCACCTTCGCCTTGGCGCGGGCGTTGTCGGCAGCCTTGGCCAGCGCCTGCTTTTCCAGGTCCGCCGACTTGCTGGACTCGAGCGAGGGCGGATTGACCTGGGTCACGCCATCGGCGGTTGCGCGCAGGATGAAGTCGCCGAGCTTGTCGAGGTTGGCGATGCGCACTTCCACCTGCCGGTTCACGCGGTAGCCGGTGAAGCGGCGCTCGTTGCCGGGCGCGGGCCAGACATATTCCGGTGAAATGGAGACGCCGGTCGTGGTGACGTCCTCGTCCCTGGCGCCCAGCGACTTCGCATCCTTCAGGTAGGCGCGGACGATCCGGTCCACTTCGTCCTGCGCTTTCTTGAGGTCCGGATTGAGCTGCTCGACGCCGAGCGAGAGCCGCGCGCGATCCGGCTTGGCGGAGGCCTCGCCGTTGCCGCTGACGGTGACGAGGTGCAGGGGCGCCGGCGGCCCATTCGGCGGTTGCGCCAGCGCAGCGCCGCAGATCAGGAGGCCGAGGGTGCAACCGAGGACGCGGGATCCGACCACTGGGTTCTCCTGCCGACGACTTTGACGAGGGCGCCATCGTGAACGATGCAGCAGCGCCGTGCGGCGTTTAAACTGCCCCGTCTCTCAAACGTGATCCATGGGCGTCCTGCCTAGATGCACCATTCCCCTGAAACGGTCGCGCTCACTCGCGATGTCGTCGCTACCCTCATCCCGGCCGGGACCCAGGTCGAGCTGCCGCAAGGCACTTCGGCCACGATCACCCAGGCCCTGGGCGGGAGCTATACGGTGCAGGTCGAAGGCCACCTGTTCCGGATCGAGGGCAAGGATGCCGATGTGCTGGGCAAGGAAGCCACCAAGGGCGTCGAAGTGCCCGAAAACGCCAGCGATGCCGATCTTGAAAAGGCGGTGTGGGAGCAGCTTCGTACGGTCTACGACCCTGAAATACCAATCAACGTCGTTGAATTAGGCCTTATCTACGAATGTCGCCTTGAGTCGCGCGTAGAAGGCGGCCGCAAGGCCGTCATCCGCATGACCCTGACCGCGCCCGGCTGCGGCATGGGAGACATATTGGTGGCCGATGCCAAGGCCAAAACCCTCGAGGTGCCGGGCGTGGCCGAGGCCGATATTCAGCTGGTGTTCGATCCGCCCTGGACCCAGGAGCGGATGTCCGAAGCCGCCAGGCTCCAGTCGGGAATGTTCTGATGTCCGACACCCTGACTCGCGGTGTGCGGATCGTGGTCCGGCCCCGCTTCGTGCCAGAGCAATCCGATCCGGGCCGCAGCCAGTGGCTGTTCGCCTATCACGTGACCATCCGCAACGAAGGCGAGCTGACCGTGCAACTGATCTCGCGCCACTGGGTGATCACCGATGGCGAAGGCAATGCCGAGGACGTGCGCGGCCCCGGCGTGGTCGGTCACCAGCCGGTGCTGAAGCCGGGCGAGGAATTCCAGTACACCAGCGGCTGCCCGCTCGGCACGCCGGTGGGCACCATGCACGGCGAGTTCAACATGGTCTGCCCGGATCGTGGCGAGAAATTCGACGCGAAGATCGAGCCCTTCCGCCTCGCGGTGCCCAACGCGCTGAATTAGCGCGGCGCAAAACTCTTGCGCGCCTTGCGCAT
>JAYUGN010000106.1:0-2032 GCA_043767605.1 Gammaproteobacteria bacterium | reverse complement strand
CGGTGCACAGCGTGCTCGAGCAGATGCTGTACGAGATCGGCGACCCGCGTGCCTACCTGCTGCCCGATGTGTCGGTGGACTTCACGCAGGTGAAGCTCGAGCAGCTCGAGGCCAACCGCGTGAAGCTCAGCGGCGCGAGGGGCTCGGCGCCGACCTCGACCTACAAGGTCAGCGCCACGTACCCGGCCGGCATGCGCTGCGCCGCGCTGTTCATGATCGGCGGCATCGATGCGGCGAAGAAGGGCCGGGCCTCGGCCACCGCCATCGTCGAGAAAGTCAGGCGGCAGTTGCTGTCGCAGAACCTCGGCGACTTCACCGGCGTGGACATCCACTGCATCGGCGCCGAGGAAAGCTACGGCCCGCACGCGCGCGACGGCGCGAAGAACACGCGCGAGGTGGTGGTCAAGATTGCCGTGCATCACCCGAACCCGAAGGCCGTGAAGCTGTTCGCGCGCGAGATCGCGCAGGCTGCCACCGCCATGGCGCCCGGCTTCACCGGCTACTTTGCCGGCGGGCGGCCCGAGCCGAACATGATCCCGAAGCTGTTCTCGACGATGGTGGCCAAGGACCAGGTGCCAGTCGAGGTCGTGGTCGGCGAGGAAAAGATCCAGGTCGCCATCTCGGCCCGCGGCGGTTTCGTGGCGCCGCCGTTGGTGGAACCCACGCCGCCCGGCCCGCCGATGGTGCTGGAGGGCACGATCATCCAGGTGCCGCTGCACCGGCTTGCGCTGGCGCGCTCCGGCGACAAGGGCGACCACGCCAACATCGGCGTGATCCCGCGCAAGAAGCTTTACGTGCCGTACCTGCGCGCGGTGCTGACACCCGAGGCGGTGCGGTATTACTTCGCCCACCTCCTGGCCGGCGGCGAGAACGGCCGGGTGGAGCGCTGGGAACTGCCGGGCTCGATGAGCTTCAACTTCCTGCTCTACAACGCGCTCGGCAGCGGCGGCGCGGCGAGCCTGCGCACCGACCCGCAGGGCAAGGCGTTTGCGCAGATGCTGCTGGACTTCCCCGTTACAATACCGGCCCTTCTCGCCTCCTCGATCTGATGCCCCTCACCCGCGCCGCGCTTTCCGCGCGGCCCCTCACCCGCGCCTTCGGCGCGGCCTCTCCCCGCAAGCGGGGAGAGGCGAAATGGACTTCTGACGAACTGTGACCGTTCAACGCGATGTGATGGAGTACGACGTCGTCATCGTCGGCGCCGGCCCGGCCGGGCTCGCCGCCGCTTGCCGGCTGAAGCAGCTGGCCGCCGCTGCTGGCAAGGACTTGGGCGTCTGCCTGATCGAGAAGGGCTCCGAAGTCGGCGCGCACATTCTCTCGGGCGCCGTGTTCGAGCCGCGCGCGCTGGACGAATTGTTCCCGGACTGGAAGGAGAAGGGCGCGCCGCTCAAGACCCCGGTCGCGCGCGACGATGTGTATTTCTTCCTCGGCGAAACCAGCGCCGTGAAAGTGCCGAACCTGTTCGTGCCCGCGACCATGCACAACGAGGGTAACTACATCATCTCGCTCGGCAATCTCTGCCGCTGGCTCGGGACGCAAGCCGAAGCGCTGGGCGTCGAGATCTATCCCGGTTTCGCCGCGCAGGATGCGATCGTCGAGGACGGCATCGTCCGCGGCGTGACGCTCAGCGACGCCGGTGTTTCGAAAAACGGCGAGCACAAGGACGGCTACACGCCCGGCATGGAACTGCGCGGCAAGTACACCTTGTTCGCGGAAGGTTGCCGCGGCCACATTGGCAAGCGCCTGATGGCGCAGTACGGGTTGGCGAAGGACGCCGACCCGCAGCACTACGCCATCGGCCTGAAAGAGGTCTGGATGCTCGACCCGGCGAAGCACCAGCCGGGCCTGGTCGTGCACGGCGCCGGCTGGCCGCTGGACAACGCCAACCCCGGCGGCTCGTTCCTGTATCACTTCGAGGATGGCCAGGCGGTCGTCGGCCTGATCGTGGATCTCTCTTACAGCAATCCGTACCTCTCGCCGTTCGACGAATTCCAGCGCTTCAAGCAACACCCGGCGATCCGCCAGCACCTCG
>JAYUGN010000105.1:0-6129 GCA_043767605.1 Gammaproteobacteria bacterium | reverse complement strand
GGCTCGGCCATCGCCTGCAGACCTTCCAGAGCAACCACGAAGGCGAGCTGATCGACCGCATCCACAAGGCGCGCGCCGACAACGTGGCCTTCCTGCTGCTGAACCCGGGCGGCTACACGCACACCAGCGTCGCGCTGCGTGACGCAGTGCTTGCGGCCGGCCTGCCGTTCATCGAAATTCATTTGTCGAACACCTATGCGCGCGAGCCGTTCCGGCGCCACTCGTATTTCTCCGACATCGCGCGCGGCGTGGTGGTCGGCTTCGGCCACCTCGGCTACCGGCTTGCGCTGCAGGCCGCCCATACCCAGCTCGCCTCGACGCACTAAGGACGCCCACATGGACCTGCGCAAGATCAAGACGCTGATCGAGCTGCTCGAGCAGTCCGGCATCGCCGAACTCGAGGTGAAGGAAGGCGAGGAGTCGGTGCGCATCGCGCGCCACTCCACCAGCCCGCACGCGCAGTTCATGACCTACGCCCCGCCGCTGCCGGCCGCCGCACCCGCGGCCGCTGCACCGGTGGCACACCCGACCGCAGCGGCCGAGAAGATCCTCAACGTC
This sequence comes from Gammaproteobacteria bacterium, assembly GCA_043767605.1. Taxonomy (GTDB): domain Bacteria; phylum Pseudomonadota; class Gammaproteobacteria; order Nevskiales; family Nevskiaceae; genus JACPFV01. The sequence continues at coordinate 5,571 of JAYUGN010000105.1, read as the reverse complement.
ACCCGGGGCCACGTCGTGAAGTCACCGATGGTCGGCACGTTTTACCGCTCGCCCTCGCCGGGCGCGAAGGCCTTCGTCGAAGTCGGCCAGACCGTGAAGCAGGGCCAGACGCTCTGCATCATCGAGGCGATGAAAATGCTGAACCAGATCGAGGCCGACGCCTCCGGCACGATCTCCGAGATCCTGGTCGAGAATGACGCAGCCGTGCAATTCGACCAGCCGCTGTTCGTGATCGAGCCGGCGTAAACCCTCACCCTGCCCTCTCCCGCAAGCGGGAGAGGGAAAAACGACATGTTCAATAAAATCCTGATTGCGAACCGCGGCGAAATCGCGCTGCGCATCCTGCGCGCCTGCCGCGAGCTCGGCATCAAGACGGTGGCGGTGCACTCGACCGCCGACCGCGAGCTCAAGCACGTGCTGCTGGCCGATGAGGCCGTCTGCATCGGTCCGCCGCAGGCGGCCAAGAGCTACCTGAACATGGCCGCCATCATCAGCGCCGCCGAAGTCGCGCAGGTGGACGCGATCCACCCGGGCTACGGCTTCCTGTCCGAGAACGCCGACTTCGCCGAGAGCGTCGAGAAGAGCGGCTTCACCTTCATCGGGCCGCGCTCGGAGACGATCCGCCTGATGGGCGGCAAGACCTCGGCCAAGGCCGAGATGATCGCGGCCGGCGTGCCCTGCGTACCCGGCTCCGACGGCGTGCTGCCCGAGGACGAGGAAGAGTGCCGCGCGATCGCCCGCAAGGTTGGCTACCCGGTGCTGATCAAGGCCGCCTCCGGCGGCGGCGGCCGCGGCATGCATGTGGTGCGACAGGAAAGCGAGCTGATCCAGAAGATCCAGCTGGCGCGCACCGAAGCCACCGCGGCCTTCCGCGACGGCAGCGTGTTCCTCGAGAAATACCTCGAGGTGCCGCGCCACATCGAGATGCAGATGCTGGCCGACGAGCACGGCAACGTCGTGCACCTGGGCGAGCGCGACTGCTCGATGCAGCGGCGCAACCAGAAAGTGGTCGAGGAATCCCCGGCCCCCGGCATCACCCAGGCCCAGCGCGACCACATCGGCAAGCTGTGCGTGGACGCCTGCCGGCGCATCGGCTACCGCGGGGCCGGCACCATGGAATTCCTCTACGACCACGGCCAGTTCTACTTCATCGAGATGAACACGCGCATCCAGGTCGAGCACCCGGTCACCGAGCAGGTGACCGGCGTGGACCTGATCCGCGAGCAGCTGCGCGTCGCCGCGCACGAGAAGCTCGAGCTGCACCAGGACCAGCTGAAGCCGCGCGGCCACGCCATCGAGTGCCGCATCAACGCCGAAGACCCGCGCCGCTTCACGCCTTCGCCGGGCACGATCCAGAAGTACCACGCCCCGGGTGGCCCCGGCGTACGCATGGATTCCCACATCTATGCCGGCTACACCGTGCCGCCGCACTACGACTCCATGATCGGCAAGTTGATCACCACCGGCCGCAACCGCGAGTCGGCCATCGCGCGGATGCAGACGGCACTGTCCGAGATGATCGTCGACGGCATCCAGACCAACATCCCGCTGCAGCGCCGGATCATGCAGGACAAGGTGTTCCGCGCAGGCCAGCACCACATCCACTACATGGAAGAGATGCTGGCGGAATGGGAATGAAGGGTGGCCGGATGCCGGTGGCCGGTGGCCGGGGATACAAAGAACTCAACGTTTTGACCCTTCATCCCGAGTTTGCCGAGGAAATCCTGCTCGCCAGCGGCGCGCACTCGGTCACGTTTATCGATGCGGCGGACAACCCGGTGCTCGAACCCGCGCCAGGCGAGACCCCGCTGTGGCCGCGCACCCGCACCGTCGGCCTGTTCGACCGGTCCGCCGACCTGAAGCCCGCGATCGCCGCGCTGCACGACACTCTGCCCGACGGCCGCGCCGCGGTGGTCACGACCGCGCGGCTGCCGGACAAGGACTGGGTGCGCATCTGGCTGCGCGACTGGAAGCCGCTGCGTTTCGGCGCGCGCCTGTGGGTCACGCCGCACGCCAAGCGCGGACAGATCAGGCAAAAGGACGCGGTGATCGTGACGCTGGACCCGGGCCTGGCCTTCGGCACCGGCACGCATCCGACGACCGGCCTGTGCCTCGAGTGGCTGGCGGGGGCCGACGTGAAGGGCAAGACAGTGCTCGACTACGGCTGCGGCTCGGGCTTGCTGGCGATCGCGGCGCTGAAGCTCGGCGCACGCTCGGCCGACGCCGCCGACATCGATCCACAGGCCCTGACCGCCACGCGCGACAACGCCCGCATCAACGGCGTTGCGCGCAAGCTCAAGGTGTACCGGGCTCCGGGCTTCGCAGCTGGGCTTCGCTACGCTCAGCCCAGCCTACTCAAGGTTGCGCCCAGCCTACTCAAGGTCGCGCCCAGCCTGCGTGAGGCGACCTACGACCTGGTGCTCGCCAACATCCTGTCGGGACCGCTGGTCACTCTTGCCCCGCGGCTGATCAAGGCTTGTAAGCCCGGCGGCACGCTGATCCTGGCCGGACTGCTCGAGCATCACGCGCGCGAAGTGCGCGCGGCCTATGCGCCAAAGGTGAAGTGGAAACCGGGCGTCCGGCGCGAGGGCTGGGTGCGGCTCGAGGGAATCAGGGCCCCGCTCATGGCCCCGGCGGTCAAGGCCCCGGCGGTCAAGGTAATTTCTGGCCGGTCCAGAGCAGGAAGAGCACGACCCACACGGGCAAGGTAAAGGCGGCGACCACTAGCACGGCCAGCGCGGCCCGCAACTTCTCGCGCCGCGCCTCGCGCTGGCTGGCACGCGTGGTGGCCTGCTCGACCATCAGGAAGAAATAGAGCGCAGTGCCGGTTGCGGTGCCACCGAGGATCAGGCGCCAGCCCCATTCGGGGACGACCACCGCCCAGCGGAACACCAGGTAAATGACGCCGATCACGAGCGTGATCAGGATGATCTGCGCGAAGCGGCCCCAGGGCTTCTCGCGGTCCAGCGGATCCATTCGAACTCCCCCGTTTCCGCAAGTTTAGAAGTTATGCGCGCCGGTCGCACAGCCGCGGTCGCAGCGCAAGACTTGACAGCGCGACCGCGCACGGAGTGTTGCCGCAATGACCACTTTTTTTACCGCGGCCGATGGGGGTATGATTGCCGCCCCCCGAGTACGGAAAAGCTGAGCGCTCACGCAGCGCCCAGTCGCGTGGAGACGGGGAAAGAAGGGGCCATGTCACCAAAGTCTTCCGATACCCGACCGTTGAGCCATTACGTCGCCGAAAGCCTCGACGGCTTCTTCAAGGCCTTGAACGGCCACGCCCCGAAAGACCTCTACGGCATGATCCTCGAGCAGGTCGAGCCGCCGCTGCTGCGGGCGACCCTCAAGTACTGCAGCGGCAACCAGTCCCGCGCAGCCTCCATCCTCGGCCTCAACCGGGCCACGCTCCGCAAGAAGCTGCGCCAGCACAAGATCAAGGAAGTTCCGTCGGCCGCCAAGGCGCGCTGAAGGAAACGATGCGCCCACGCGCGCTGCTCTCGGTCTCCGACAAGTCCGGCCTCGTCGAATTCGCACAAGCCCTCACCGGCCTGGGCTACGAACTCGTCTCCACCGGCGGCACCCAACGATTGCTCTCCGGCGCCGCCGTCGCCGCGCGCGAGGTGGCTGATGTCACCGGCTTCCCCGAAATCATGGACGGCCGGGTCAAGACCCTGCACCCGAAGATCCACGGCGGAATCCTGGGCCGCCGCGGCACCGACGACGCGGTGATGCGCGAGCACGGCATCGCGCCGATCGACCTGGTGGTGGTAAACCTGTATCCCTTCGCCCAGACCGTGGCCCAGCCCGGTTGCACGCGGCAGGACGCCATCGAGAACATCGACGTGGGCGGCCCGGCCATGGTCCGCGCCGCCGCCAAGAACCACGCGCACGTCGCCGTGGTGGTGGATCCGTCCGACTATCCCCGTGTGCTCGACGCCCTGCGCAAGGGCCCCCTGCAGCAGGATCTGCGCGAGCAGCTCGCCGCCAAGGCCTTCGCCCACACCGCGGCCTACGACGCCCAGATCGCCTGCTATCTCGCCGCTGGCCTGGCGGGTGGCGGCACGGCGGTTGCGCCCTTCCCCGCCACCCTCGCCCTGGCCTTCGACAAGCGCATGGACCTGCGCTACGGCGAAAACCCGCACCAGCGCGGCGCGTTCTACGTCGAATCGCCGGTGCCGGCCGGCACCATCGCCAGCGCGAAAATCCTGCAGGGCAAGGAGCTGTCGTACAACAACATCGCGGATGCGGACGCGGCGCTGGAATGCGTCAAGCAGTTTGCCGACCCGGCCTGCGTGATCGTGAAGCACGCCAATCCCTGTGGCGTGGCGGTAGACATCGCCGGCATCAACGCCGCCTACGAGCGCGCCTACGCCACCGACAAGACCTCCGCCTACGGCGGCATCATCGCCTTCAACCGCGAACTCGACGGCGGCACGCTGCAGGCAATCCTTGACCGCCAGTTCGTCGAAGTGATTGTTGCGCCCTCGATCAGCGCGGGGGCTGCGCAGCGCGCGGTCGCCAAGCCGAACGTGCGCCTGCTCGCGACCGGCGCCTGGCCGGCAACGCTGCCGGGCGCGACGGACTACACGCGCGTGGCCGGTGGCCTGCTGGTGCAGGACGCAGATCTCGCGGTCATCTCGCCGGCGCTGCTGAAAGTGGTGACAAAACGCGCGCCGACGGCTGCGGAGATCGAAGACCTGCTGTTCGCCTGGCAGGTGGCGAAGTTCGTGAAGTCCAACGCCATCGTCTATGCGCGCGAGCGCCGCACGATCGGCATCGGCGCCGGCCAGATGAGCCGCGTCTACAGCGCAAAGATCGCCGGCATCAAGGCCGCGGACGAGAAGCTCGAGGTGCGCGGCTCGGTGATGGCTTCCGACGCCTTCTTCCCGTTCCGCGACACCGTGGACGGGGCGGCTGCGTCAGGCATCGAGGCCATCATCCAGCCCGGCGGATCGATGCGCGATGCGGAAGTCATCGCGGCGGCGGACGAGCACGGCCTGACGATGGTCTTTACCGGGATCAGGCACTTCCGGCACTAGCGAAACCCTCACCCTAGCCCTCTCCCGCTTGCGCGAGAGGGCCAGGGCCTATTCGGCCTTGAGGCGGTTGCCGCCGCACATCCGCACGCACAAGCCGTAGACATGATCCTCGTGCCGCCGGCACCAAGGTTTAAGGGCGCGGTTTAAGGGTATTCTGCGGCCCCGTTTCCCTCCTCAGGATCCGCAAGATGGGCCTCGCCCGCAGCCTTAACGTCGCATCCTCGGTCCTGGCCAGCCAGTTGCGCGGCTGGGGCGGCGCCGCCTCCTACCGCCCGGCCGGCAAGCAGCCCGAAAAACCGCTGGAGCTGTACGACATCGAGGCCAGCCCCTACTGCCGGCTGGTGCGCGAGGCGCTGACCGAGCTCGATCTCGACGTGATGATCTACCCCTGCCCGGCGCGCGGCACGCGCTTCCGGCCCAGGGTGAAGGAGCTCGGCGGCAAGCACCTGCACCCGTTCCTCGTGGATCCGAACAACGGCACGACGATGTACGAGTCGGCCGACATCATCGATTACCTGCGCAAGACCTA
>JAYUGN010000104.1:0-2036 GCA_043767605.1 Gammaproteobacteria bacterium | reverse complement strand
GCCGGCACGGTGGAATTTGTGGTCGGCAAAGACCAGAGCTTTTACTTTCTGGAGATGAACACACGCCTGCAGGTCGAGCACCCGGTGACCGAGAAGGTCTACGGCGTGGACCTTGTCGAGCTGCAGCTGCGCGTCGCGCAGGGCGAGAAGATTCCGTACTCGCAGGACGAGATTCTCGAGCGCCGCAAGGGCTGGGCGATCGAAGTCCGCTTGTGCGCGGAAGATCCCACGCAGAATTACATTCCGCAGGCCGGTGCGGTGCACACCTGGCGCGCGCCGGAAGGCGACGGCATCCGCGTGGACACCTACCTCGAAAGCGGCATGGTCATCAGCCCGTACTACGACTCGATGCAAGCCAAGGTGATCGCATACGGCGACGATCGCGAGATCGCGCGCACGCGGCTGATCAAGGCACTCGATGACACCCTGCTGCTCGGTGTCACGACCAACCGCGACTACCTGCTGGCCGTGCTGCGCACGCCGGCCTTTGCCTCCGGCGATTTCAGCACCGCCTTCGTTGGCAAGTATTTCCCGCAGGAGCAGCTGGCGACGTGGCAGCCGAGCCCGCGCCAGGTCGCGCTGGCGGCCGTGGCGCTCTACCTCGACGATGCGCGGGCGCTCGCGCAGGAGCACGGCCTCGCCGCCGAGTACACGGGATGGCATAGCTCGCACGAGGCGCCAGCGGATTTCAAGCTCAAGTGGCGCGAGCAGGTCTACGACCTCGAGTTGATGGCGCATGACGGCCACGGCTTCAGCACCACGGTCGGTGGCGAATACGTCGAGATCGAAGTCGTGCGCTCGGCCGCGGGTGCGTTTTCGTATCTTGCGGGCGGCGTGCAAGGGCAGGCGCGGCTCGCGCGTGCCGGCGATGCCCTGTGGCTCTGCGCGGAAGGGCAGACCTGGCCCTTCATTGACGCCACCCATGCGCCTGCGGCTTCTGCAGCAGCCGGCGCCGATGGCCGACTGATCGCCAACAGCGACGGCAAGATTGTCGCGGTGCACGTGAAAGTGGGCGACGCGGTGACCAAGGGCCAGACCCTGCTCGTGCTCGAGGCGATGAAGATGGAATTCCAGCTCGCCGCCAGCGTGGACGGCACGGTCGAGAGCGTCAGCGTTGCGACCGGCGCGCAGGTGAAGGGCCGGCAGCTGCTCGTGCAGGTCAAGCCCGCCGCTGGGGTTTGACGATCCCCGTCGCGCAGGGGAGAATAAAAGCAGGAAAGCATAAAGGCATAAATATGCGCAGTACTTTCGACCTGCCGGACGGACTGATGAAGCGGGCCAAGCTGGCGGCGGTGGAGCGCGGCATCACCTTGCGCGACCTGGTGGCGGACGGCTTGCGCAAGGCGCTGGCGGAGAAGAAAGTGCGGCCGCGCGGGAAACTGCCGAACATCCGGATCGCGGAGGATGCCCCGCTCCTGCGCCTGGGTATCCCGGACCTGAAGGCGATCGAGGCGGAGGAAGAGGCGGAGCGCCTGCATGCGGTTTATCGCCGACGCTAACGTCCTGCTGCCGGTCCTGTCCTCGGACCATCCACACCACGCTGCGGCGCTCGGCTGGTGGAAGGAGTGCGAAACCGGCGAGATCGGCCTGTGCCTGCCCGTGCGGATGGCAATCCTGCGTCTGCTGTCCAATTCACGCGTAATGGGTTCGAGCGTGCAGCGTCCCGAGGCCGCCTGGGCTGCGGTGACGGCGCTCGACGATGAACCGCGCGTCGTGGCCATCGAACAGGTGCCAGCCAGCCACTCGGCGTTCTGGCGTGGGAATGTGTCAGGGCGCGAGCCCACCCCCGACCTGTGGACGGATGCGTGGCTGGCGGCCTTGGCGCAGGCGACGGGTTGCGAAATGGTGAGCTTCGATCGTGGCTTCCGGTCGTTCAAGGGCCTGAAGCTGCGCTTGCTCGAGAGGTAGCTGCGCTTGCACCTGCGTGACGAGGCCGCCGACCGCCGCATGGCGGAAACGCCTTCGCTCGGCGCCTACCTGCCGCACATCCTCGCGTATCCGCTCAAGGGCCACGGCGCGTTCGTGGTCGTGTTCCT
>JAYUGN010000103.1:0-6141 GCA_043767605.1 Gammaproteobacteria bacterium | reverse complement strand
GCCACTTGGCGTAATCGTCGAGGTCGCCGGCGAATTCGGTGCAGGCGCCGTTGGCGACCAGCAGCAGGCGGTCGCAAGTGGCCGCCACCATGTGCCGGTCGTGCGAGACCAGCACCACGGCGCCGGCATAGCCGAGCAGCGTGGTCTCGACCGCGTGGCGCATGTCGAGATCCAGGTGGTTGGTCGGCTCATCGAGCAGCAGCAGGTTGGGCCGCTGGTAGACCACCAGCGCCAGCGCGAGCCGCGCCTTTTCGCCGCCGCTGAACGGCTCCACCGCCTCGAACACGCGGTCGCCCTTGAAGTTGAAGCCGCCGAGGAAGTTGCGGATCTCCTGCTCGGTGAGCTTGGGATCCAGGCGCTTGAAATGCAGCACCGGCGAGGCCTTCGGGTCGAGCTGCTCGACCTGGTGCTGCGCGAAGTAACCCACGCGCAGGTGCGGCGAGCGCGTGTAATCACCGTGCAGGGTGTCCAGTTCACCAGCGAGCGTGCGCACCAGCGTGGACTTGCCGGCGCCGTTCGGACCGAGCAGGCCGTAGCGTTCGCCCGGCGCGATCAGCAGGCGCAGGTCGGACAGGATGGTGACCGGCTTGCCCTCGTCGCTGCGATAACCCACCGCGGCATCGTCGAAGCGCACCAGCGGCGAGGGCAGGCGCGCCGGTTCGGGGAACTCGAAGCTGAATTCCGAATCCGCGTGCACCGCCTCGACCAGCGTCATGCGCTCCAGCTGCTTGATGCGGCTCTGCGCCTGCGTGGCCTTGGTGGCCTGGGCCTTGAAGCGGTTGATGAAGCTCTGCAGGTGCGCAATCTTGCGCTGCTGCTTGTTGAAGGACGAAGTCTGCAGCGTCAGCTTCTCGGCGCGCTGGCGCTCGAACTGCGAGTAGTTGCCGGTGTAGAGAGTGGCGGTGCCGCCGTGCAGGTGCAGCGTGTGCGTGCACACCGAGTCCAGGAACTCGCGGTCGTGCGAGATGACCAGCAGCGTGCCCGGATATTCCACCAGCCAGCCCTGCAGCCACAGCACCGCGTCGAGGTCGAGATGGTTGGTCGGCTCGTCGAGCAGCATCAGGTCCGAGCGGCGCATCAGCGTGCGCGCCAGGTTCAGGCGCATGCGCCAGCCGCCGGAGAAATCCGCCACGGGTTTCAGCTGCGCGTCGCTGGAAAACCCCAGGCCGTGCAGCAGCCGCGCCGCGCGCGAGCGCGCCGCGTAGCCGCCGATGGTGTTGAGACGCTCGTGGATGTCCGAGATCGCGTGCAGGTCATGCTTCTCCTCGGCCGTGACCAGCCGCGCCTCGAGCTCGCGCAGCTCGGTGTCGCCGTCCAGCGTGTACTCGATGGCCAGGTCCGGCAGCGCGGGGGTTTCCTGCGCCACGGTGGCGAAGGTCATGTTCCGGGGCAGCGAAATGGTGCCGGTATCGGACTGCATCTCGCCCATGAGTGAGGCGAACAAGGTGGACTTGCCGGTGCCGTTGCGGCCGACCACGCCGGCGCGCCAGCCCGGGTAGATCGTGAAGTTGAGGTTTTCGAGCAGCTTGCGCGGCCCGCGGCGCAAGGTGACGTCGACGAAGTTCAGCATGGGGCGCGGAGTGTACAGAGGCGCCGCCGTTTGCACCTCTCCGGGCAAGCGAATGGCCGATCTCCCCTTTTCTGCCGCTTCCGAGCGCAACCGCGACCCCATCCTCGCGGTGCTGCGCGAGCACTTCGCCGATCGTCGACGCGCATCATGAGTTGGGCTGAGGTCGAGGCGCTGTTCGCAGGACTGCCGGCTGTCCTGGCCGACGATGCGAAGCTCGCGATCTACGGCCCCTTCAACTACGGCGGAAAGTTCACCAGTCCGAGCAACGCGCAATTAACCGTTGTTTGGTCTGGGGGCGTTGATTCGCGATGCGGTAAAAGCCCCCGCAATACAGAAATCTGTATGACTGCAATCCTCAAAATATGTAAGATGAGCGTCATGAAAACGACGCTCGATATCGACGATCGCCTGCTGATGGAAGCAAAGGCGTTTGCGGCCCGCGAGCGCAAGAGCCTGACGAAGCTCATCGAGGAAGGCCTTTCGCTTCGCCTGCGGCCGAAACAGGCGGCGGCGGGGAAAGGGAAGATTGATCTGCCGGTGTCCAGGCACGGCGGCGGTTTTGCCCCGTGCATCAACCCCCTGAGCAACAAATCCATTTACGACGCTGAGGACGACCTGCCGTGACGCCCGACGTCAATGTGCTTGTCGCGGCCTTCCGCGATGGCCACGTGCACCACCGTACGGCGCGTGCATGGCTCTCGGGGGCACTGGAATCTTGTGGCCGGGGCGGAACTGTCGAGATCCTGCCGATGGTTGCAGCGGGTTTTCTGCGGGTGGTGACGAACCGCAAGATGTTCCCTGAACCGGACTCGCCGAGAGATGCTGCCGCCTTTCTGAAAACGCTTTTCGACGTGCCCGGAGTGACCATGCCGCACCTGGGTGGCGAGTGGCGTTCCTTCGAAAAACTCTGTGTTGATCTCGACCTTGCCGGTAACGAAATCCCTGACGCGTGGATTGCCGCCGCGGTGAGTAACCGGGGGTTCCACCTCGTAACGTTCGACGCGGATTTCGCTCGATTGCTGCGGCCAACGCAATACACGCTGCTGTCGAGGATGGTCGGCATTGCCGAGCCGCGAGCCAGATACCGCGTGCGTAAGGCGCGCCGACGGCCCAAGGCCCGTCGCACAGCCTGATTGCTGTGGTCCGCCCTGCCTACGCGCGGATGACGAGGGCCACCGCCGCCTCGATAATCGTCTCCCGCGACGGCATCGTCGCCATCGAGGCCACGCCGAGCGGGATGAAGCTGTCTTCCGCCGTGATGCGGGCGAGGCGCGCCGATTCCACGCCGCGCTCCACAAGATTCGTCATCAGCTCTTCACTCACCGAGCCGCTGCGCCGGCATTCGTCCACGATGAGGATCTTCTTGCAGTCGCGCACCGCCTCGAACACGCGGTCGTGGTTGATGGCGGTGAGCCAGCGCAGGTCCACGATGCGCGTGGCGATGTCGCGGCGCGCGAGCTCCGGCTGGGCCTGGCGCGAAAGAAAGCAGCCGTTGGCGTACGTCACGATCGCGAGGTCTCGGCCGTCGCCGTGCACGCCGGGCTCGCCAACCGGGAGGCGATGCTCGGGCCCCGGATCGGCGCAGGACCACAGGCCGTCGTCGGGCTGGTGCAGGTCGCGTGTGTGGTACAGCGCGATCGGCTCGAGATAAATCACCACGCGCTGCTCCTCGTCCGCCAGGCGCACGGCTTCCTGCAGCAGGCCGACCGCATCGGCGCCGTTGGACGGACAGCACACCAGCAGTCCCGGGATGTCGCGCAGCACGGCGATGCCGTTGTCGTTGTGGAAATGCCCGCCGAAACCTTTCTGGTAGCCGAGCCCCGCCATGCGCACCACCATCGGGTTGGTGAACTGGCCGGAGCTGAAGAACGGCAGCGTCGCCGCTTCGCCGCGAATCTGGTCCTCGGCGTTGTGGAAGAAGGCCAGGTACTGGATCTCGACCACGGGCAGCAGGCCGTTGTGCGCCAGCCCGATGCCCAGGCCCAGGATGGTCTGCTCATCGAGCAGGGTGTCAATCACGCGGTGTGCGCCGTGCTTTGCCTGCAGCTTGAGCGTCACGCCGTACACGCCGCCCTTGCGGCCGATGTCCTCGCCGGCCATGACCATGTGCGGATGGCGCTCGAGCGCGCGGTCGAGCGCAATGTTAATCAGCTTGGCCATCTGTTGCCTCTCCCCGCTTGAGGGGAGCGGCCGCTCGCGAAGCGAGCGGGTGAGGGGCGGCTCGCGCAGCGAGCGGGTGAGGGGAGGCTCGCGCAGCGAGCGGGTGAGGGGCGTGCGCCTCGGCGGCACGATGCTGCGCATCACCTCGGCGGCGGTGCGCAGCTTGGGCCGCTTCACCGCTTCCTCGGCCACCGTGCGCACCTGCGCGCCGATGCGGTCGTAGCACTCGATGATCGCGTCCGCGCTCAACACCTTGTGCTCCAGCAGCAGGCCGGCGCTGTAGAGCAATGGATCCTTCGCTTCCATCGCGTCGATCTGCGCCGGTTTGAGGTAGGCCTCCTGCGCGTCGGCGCCCGCGTGGCCCATCAGGCGCACGCAATGCATGTGCAGGAACACCGGCTGGTGCGCCGTACGCGCGATGTGCGCGGCCTGCCGCGCGGCACGATGCGTGTCGAGCAGGTTCAGGCCGTCGCAGCTGACATAGCGGATCGCCGGCCAGCGGCGCACGGCCGACTCGATCCAGCCCTGCGGCGTCGGCGTCGAGACACCCAGCCCGTTGTCCTCGCAGACGAAGATCAGCGGCAGCGGCACGCTCTGGTACGCGATCCATGCGGCCGCGTTGATCGCGCCCTGCGCGGTGGAATGGTTGAACGAGGCGTCGCCGAAACTGCACACGACCACGCTGTCCGCCGGCCAGCCAGACCAGCCCGGCACGTCGAGCCGCCGCGCCAGCGGCAGGCTGTAGGCCGCGCCCACCGCCTTGGGCAATTGCGAGGCGATGGTGCTGGTCTGCGGCGGCACGTTCAGCGCCTTGGATCCCAGCACCTTGTGGCGGCCGCCGGCGATCGGGTCGTCTGCGGAGGCGACAAAGCTCAGCAGCATGTCGAGCACGATGTCCTGCCCGGGCAAGCCCTTGCTGCGCTGGATGAAGAACGCGGCATCGCGGTAATGCAGGAAGGCCGGATCGGTGACGCGCAAGGCCCTGGCGATCGCGGCGTTGCCTTCGTGGCCCGAGCTGCCGATGGTGTAGAACCCCTGCTTTTGCGCGTGCAGCCTGCGCGCGTGGAAGTCGAGCTGGCGCGACAGCACCTGCGACTCGAATAGCTCCAGCAGCGCGGCGCCGGTGAGCCCGGCGTCGGCCAACGTCAAGGTTTGCGCCGTGCGCGGCAGCGAGCCCTCGCGTACGCAGCGGTAGAAACGCTGCTCGAGTGGAAATTCTTGCGCGGGGCCGGGTGCGACGCCGGGTTCTGGCATGGCGACAGAATATACTTCCGGGCTCCCGTGGCGAGAGGCGGCGCCGGATGCCCAAGGCCAGCAAAGCGAGGCGCGAGACCGTGACCCGAACGCTGGGGCCGGAGGCCTTGACCCAGATTCTGGACGTCACCCGCAAGCTGGCGGCGCCCTTCGAGCTCGCGCAGATGCTGGCGGAGGTGGTGCAGGCCACCAAGGACGTGCTGGGCGCCGACGACGGCTCGCTCTGGCTCTACGAAAAAGAGCGCGCCGAGCTGGTCATGCGCGTGACCACCGGCATGGAGCCGGTGCGGGTGCCGGCCGACCGCGGCATCGTCGGCGAGTGCGTGCGCACGCGCGCCATCATCAATGTCCCGGATTGCTACGCCGACCCCCGCTTCAATCCCGAGGTGGACAGGCGCAGCGGCTACCACACGCGTTGCATGCTCACGCTGCCGCTGGTGGGCCTCGACGATGCACTGGTGGGCGTGCTGCAAATCCTCAACAAGCGCCTCGGCACGTTCGACGCCTACGACGAGGAGCTGGCCGCCGCGCTCGCGGCGCAGTGCGCAGTGGCGCTGCAGCGCGTGCAGATGACCGAGGCGCTGGTCGCGGGCGAGCGCCTGAAGCAGGAGATCGCGGTCGCGCGCGAAGTCCAGCTCAGCACCTTGCCGCGCGTGATGCCGGCGCTGCCGGGCTACGACGTGTACGGCACTTTCCATCCCGCCGACGAAACCGGCGGCGACACCTTCGATCTCGTGCCGCTCTCCGGCGGGCGCCTGTTCCTGATGATGGGCGACGCCACCGGCCACGGCATCGGTCCGGCGCTGTCGGTCACGCAGATGCAGGCGATGCTGCGGCTCGCGATGCGCCTGGGCACGCCGCTGGGCGAGGCCTACCGCCACGTCAACAACCAGCTCGCCAGCGACCTGCCGCCCGAGCGCTTTGTCACGGCTTTTCTCGGCGTGCTGGATGCCGGCGCGCACACGCTGGAGTTCCATGCGCCGGGGCAGGGTCCGATCCTGCTGTATCGCGCCGCCGATGCATCGATCGAGCGCATGCTGCCGACCAGCTTCCCGCTTGGCGCATTTCCGCTCGATGCGCTCAAAGCCCCGCGCCAGCTGGCGCTGGCGCCCGGCGACCTGGTGGCGCTGGTGTCCGACGGAATCTTCGAGTGGCCC
>JAYUGN010000102.1:0-16156 GCA_043767605.1 Gammaproteobacteria bacterium | reverse complement strand
GCCCCTCGTGGCCGGGAACTGGAAGATGAATGGCAGCCGCGCGGCCAACGCCGCGCTGCTCAAGGGCCTGCACGAAGGCGCGGCGAAATTCGCCGGGGTCGAGGTGCTGGTCTGCCCGCCGGCCGTCTATATGGAGTCGACGGCCTCAACCCTGGCCGGCGGCCCCATTGGCCTGGGTGCCCAGAACCTGGCGGAATCCGACAAGGCCGGTGCCTTCACCGGCGAAATCCACGGCGCGATGCTGAAGGAGCTGGGCTGTACCCACGTGATCGTGGGGCATTCCGAGCGTCGCGCGCTGTATGGAGAGACCGATGAAGTCATCGCCGCCAAGTTCCGCACGGCGCAGGCCCTGAGCCTGACACCCATCCTGTGCCTGGGCGAGACGCTGGCCGAGCGCGAGGGCAACCAGACCGAAGTCGTGCTGGCTCGCCAGTTGGCCGCGGTGATCGACCTGTGCGGCGTGGCCTGCCTGGCGCAGGCGGTCGTCGCCTATGAGCCGGTCTGGGCCATCGGTACCGGCCGCACGGCCAGCCCCCAGCAAGCCCAGGATGCGCATGCGTTTTTGCGCGCCCAAATCGCGAAGAGCGATGCTAGAATCGCCGCCGCTTTGAGGCTCCTTTACGGAGGCAGCGTCAAGGCGGACAACGCGGCAACGCTGTTCGCCGCACCGGATGTCGACGGCGGCCTGATCGGCGGCGCGTCCCTCAAGGCAGAAGAATTCCTGGCCATCTGCGCGGCAGCGCGGGGCCGTCTTGCACATTAAGAAGGTTTCGCATGTATACGTTTTTAGTGGTGATTCAGGTTCTCGCGGCGGTCGGCGTCATCGGCCTTGTGCTGATCCAGCACGGCAAGGGCGCGGATGCCGGCGCGGCGTTCGGCAGCGGTGCCTCCGGCACGGTGTTCGGCGCCCGCGGCTCGGCCAATTTCCTGACCCGCGCCACCGCGGCCTGCGCCACGGTGTTTTTCGTGGCCAGCCTGTCGCTCGCCTACCTGGTCCAGGGTCGCAAGGCGGATGGCAGCGTGGTCGACGCAATGAAGCCGGCGGCGAGCGTCCCGGCCAAGCCGGCGACTCCTGCGGTACCGGACGGGCAGGTCGTTCCGGCGCCCGCAGACCCGAAGGCCGCGCCCAAAGTTCCAGAGTAGATTTTTCAGTTTCAAGCCCACGTGGCGGAATTGGTAGACGCACTACCTTGAGGTGGTAGCGCCGTAAGGTGTGGGGGTTCGAGTCCCTCCGTGGGCACCAACAAAAAACCGGCCAAGCGCCGGTTTTTTGTTGCCTTTTTCACCTTCCGCGCTTACCATGCGCGCCGCTATCCGGTGCGGGGTGGAGCAGTCTGGCAGCTCGTCGGGCTCATAACCCGAAGGTCGCAGGTTCGAATCCTGCCCCCGCTACCAACTAGCGAGATAACTGGTGCGGAACAACCAGGGGCCCTAGAGGCCCTTTTTTGTTCCCCAAACTTGGTGAATGTGCCGATGGCGTCAATACAGGACAGGCTGTCGCAGCTGCTCGAACCCCTGGTGGAAACACTGGGCTACGAGCTCGTGCTGCTGGAGTACGCCGCACACAGCGGCAGCGCCCTGCTGCGCCTGTTCATCGATGCGCCGGCCGGAATCACGCTGGGCGATTGCGAGAAGGTGAGCCGCGAAGTCGAGGGCCGCCTCGATGTCGACGACCCGATCCCGCAGAACTACCGCCTCGAAGTCTCGTCGCCCGGGTTCGATCGCCCGCTGGTGAAGCCTGCGCATTTCGCGAAATTCGCGGGCGCCGCGGCCAAGATCCAGATGCTGGGCCCGCAGGCGGGCGGCCGCCGCAAGTTCCAGGGCGTGCTGCGCGGGATGCGCGAGGATCGCGTACTGCTTGAAACAACCGATGCGGGAATCGTCGAGCTGGCGCTGGGCCAGATCGAGCGGGCCCGCCTGGTACCGGATTACGAAATGGCCGGTTCGGCTTTGCCGAACCGGCGCGAACAGGAGCTGCGCGGTTCATGAACAAGAACATTCTGATGATGGTGGACGTCGTCTCCAACGAGAAGGGCGTCGAGAAGGAAATCATCTTCGAGGCCATGGAAGCCGCGCTCGCGTCCGCCACCAAGAAGAAGCACAGCGAGGAATACGACGTGCGCGTCGCGATCGACCGCGTGACGGGCGACTACGAGACGTTCCGTCGCTGGACGATCATCGGCGACGACGACGAGACTTTCGAGTCCAACGAGCGCCAGACCTTCATCACCGACGCGGTCGAGAAGAATCCCGAGCAGAAAGTCGGCGACGTGATCGAGGAGAAGCTCGACAACGTGGAGTTCGGCCGCATCGGCGCGCAGGCCGCCAAGCAGGTCATCGTGCAGAAAGTGCGCGAGGCCGAGCGGGCCCAGATCGTCGAGGCCTACAAGAACCGCGTGGGCGAACTGCTGACCGGCCTGGTCAAGCGCATGGAGCGCGGCAGCGTCATCGTGGACCTCGGCGGCACCGCCGAGGCGATCATCCCGCGCGAGCAGATGATCCCGCGCGAGCCGCTGCGCCCGGGCGACCGCGTGCGCGGCTTCCTGTACGACGTGCGCTCCGAAATTCGCGGCCCGCAGCTGTTCCTGTCGCGCACCTCGCCGAAGTACCTGGTCGAGCTGTTCAAGCTCGAAGTTCCGGAAATCGCGCAGGGCCTCATCGAACTCAAGGGTGCCGCGCGCGACCCGGGCCTGCGCGCCAAGGTGGCCGTGAAGGCCAAGGACAAGCGCATCGATCCCGTCGGCGCCTGCGTCGGCATGCGCGGATCGCGCGTGCAGAGCGTCAGCAACGAGCTCGCCGGCGAGCGCATCGACATCGTGCCGTGGGACGACAACCCGGCGCAGTTCGTGATCAACGCCATGGCGCCGGCCGAGGTCGAGTCCATCGTGGTGGACGAGGAAGCCCACTCGATGGCGATCGCCGTGTCGGAAGACAAGCTGGCGCAGGCCATCGGCCGCGGCGGCCAGAACGTCCGGCTCGCCTCCGAGCTCACCGGCTGGGTGCTCAATGTCATGACGGCCGCCGACGCGCAGGCCAAGCAGCAGCTGGAAAGCGAAGGCACGCTGAAGGTATTCATGGAGCAGCTCGGCGTCGACGAAGACGTCGCCACCGTGCTGGTGCAGGAAGGCTTCAGCACCCTCGAGGAAGTGGCCTACGTCCCCGCGGCGGAACTGACGCAGATCGAGGGCTTTGACGAGGACATCGTCGAGGAACTGCGCAACCGTGCGCGCGACGTGCTGCTGACCAAGGCGATCGCCAAGGCCGAACACGCCGGCGACAGCAAGCCGGCCGAGGACCTCATGAGCGTCGAGGGCATGGACGCCGAGCTCGCCGCGAAGCTGGCCGAACAGGGCGTCGCCACGCGCGACGACCTCGCCGACCTCGCGACCGACGAACTGGTCGAAAAAGTGGCCATGGACGAAAAGCGCGCCGCTGCGCTGATCAAGGCCGCCCGCGCGCACTGGTTTGCGCAGGCCTGAGGAACTTAACTGACATGAGCACGACCGTTCGCGACTTCGCCACCGAGCTGAAAATCCCGGTGGACCTGCTGCTCACGCAGCTGAAGCAAGCCGGCGTGACCGTCCAGGGTGAGGCATCCGGCGTCACCGCCGCCGACAAGGCCGCGCTGCTGACGCACCTCGGCAAGACCGGCACCACGCCGGCGGCTGGCGCCGAGCCGCGCCGCATCACGCTCAAGCGCAAGGAAACCACCGAGCTGCGGCTTGGCGGCGGCCGTGGCGCGCCCGCCAAGACGGTCAGCATCGAGGTGCGCAAGCGCCGCACGTATGTGAAGGCCGGCCTGGAGGGCGAGGAGTCCGCCGCCGACGAGGCGGCCGCCGCGAAGGAACAGGCCGAGCACGAAGCCGCAGCCCGCGCCGCTGCGGAAGCCGAAGCCCGCAAGCAGCAGGAAGAAGCGGGCCGCAAGCTGCGCGAGGAAGAGGAAGCGCGCCGCAAGGCCGACGATGAGCAGCGCCGCCTGGCCGAGGAAGCGCGCAAGACCGGCGGAGTCGATCACGGCCGCGTGGAAGGCGAGGCGGCGCGCAAGCGTGCCGAGGAAAACCTGCGCCGTTCCGCCGAGGTCAAGCGACCCGAGCCGACGCTGATCCGCCGCAACGAGCGCGAAGGCGTCCAGCGCGCGCAGCCCACCATGGCGCCGGGCAAGTCCCGCGGCCCGATGCGTGGCGCCCGCCCGCGCCGTGGCTCGATGCCCCCGTCGGTCCAGGTGCAGGTCGACACGGCTCACGCGTTCCAGCAGCCGACCGCGCCGGTCGTGCGCGAAATCGAGGTGCCGGAATTCATCATGGTCGGCGAGCTTGCCAACCGCATGGCGGTCAAGGCGACCGAAGTCATCAAGGTGCTGATGGGCATGGGCGTCATGGCCACCATCAACCAGTCGCTCGACCAGGACACCGCGACGCTCGCGGTCCAGGAAATGGGCCACACGGTCAAGACCACCAAGGCCAGCGATGTCGAGGACAACCTGCTGATCGCCGCGGCCGGCGAGAAGTCCGACGCCACCGCCACGCCGCGCGCACCGATCGTGACCGTCATGGGCCACGTCGACCACGGCAAGACGTCCTTGCTCGACTACATCCGCAAGACGCGCGTCGCCGCGGGCGAGGCGGGCGGCATCACCCAGCACATCGGCGCCTACAACGTGAAGACCGAGAAGGGCACCATCACGTTCCTCGACACGCCGGGCCACGCCGCCTTCACGCGCATGCGCGCGCGCGGCGCGAAGATCACCGACATCGTCATCCTCGTGGTGGCCGGCGACGACGGCGTCATGCCGCAGACGCGCGAGGCCATCAAGCACGCCAGGGCCGCCAAGGTACCGATGGTCGTGGCCGTGACGAAGATGGACAAGCCGCAGTCCGACATGGACAAGGTCAAGACCGGCATGTCGAAGGAAGAAGTCATTCCGGAAGACTGGGGTGGCGACACGCAGTTCGTGGGCGTTTCCGCCCACACCGGCGACGGCGTCGACAAGCTGCTCGACGCGGTGCTGGTGCAGGCCGAAGTGCTCGAGCTCAAGGCGGCGATCGATGCGCCCGCGCGCGGCTCGATCGTCGAATCCAGCCTCGAGAAGGGCCGCGGCCCGGTCGCGACCGTGCTGATCAGCTCGGGCACGCTCAAGCAGGGCGACATGCTGCTCACCGGCCCGTATTTCGGCCGCGTGCGCGCGATGTTCAACGAGGCCCGCCAGCCGGTGAAGTCGGCCGGCCCGTCGATGCCCGTCGAGGTGCTCGGCCTGTCCGGCGTGCCGGAAGCCGGCGACGACGTCATGGTTGTGTCCGACGAGCGCAAGGCCCGCGAGCTGGCGGAGGTGCGCTTCGCGCGCCTGCGCGACACCAAGCTGGCCCAGGCCCAGGCGATCCGCATGGAGCAGGTCTTCGCCAAGATGGGCGCCGGCGGCAACGAAAAACTGCTGAACCTGATGGTGAAGTCCGACGTGCAGGGCTCGGCCGAGGCAATCACCGAGGCGCTGGGCAAGATTCCGTCCGCCGAGGTCAAGGTCAACATCATCTCGACCGGCATCGGTGGCATCAGCGAGTCCGACGTGGACCTCGCGCTGGCTTCCGGCGCGATCATCGTCGCGTTCAACGCCCGTCCCGACGCGACGGCTCGCCGCCGCATCCAGGAAACCGGCGTGGACGTGCGCTACTACTCGATCATTTACCAGCTGATCGACAACGTGACCGACGCCATCAACGGCCTGCTCGGCACCGAGACCCACGAGAAGCAGGTGGGCCTGGCGCAGGTGCGCGACGTGTTCCGCTCAAGCAAGTTCGGCTCCATTGCCGGCTGCCTGGTCACGGACGGCGAAGTCCGCAGCGGCCTGCCCGTGCGCGTGCTGCGCAACAACGTGGTGATCTTCGAGGGCGACATCGACTCGCTGCGCCGCTTCAAGGACGACGTCAGCAAGGTCGAGTCGGGCACCGAGTGCGGCATCGGCGTGAAGAACTACAACGACGTCAAGCCGGGCGACCAGATCGAGTGCTTCGAGCGGATCGAGGTCAAGCGCACGGTGAAGGTCGAAGCCGTCGCGGCGCGGTAAAAATGGGGACGCACACCTTTATCCGCCGGCTGTTGAAGCAGCCGGCGCGGTCGATGGATAAAGGTGTGCGTCCCCTTTATTTCCATGCCTAAGGAATATCCCCGCTCGGCCCGCATCAACGCGCAGCTGCAGCGCGAGCTGACCGACATCATTCGAAGCGAGCTGCGCGATCCACGCGTGGCCGGCGCCGGCGTCACCTCGGTCGAAGTCTCGCCGGATATGCGCCACGCCAAGATCCAGATCAGCGTGCTGTCGCTCGAGCGCAAGGCCGATGACGCCGCCAAGGCGCTGAACGGCGCGGCCGGCAAGCTGCGCCATGCGCTGAAAGTGCGCCTGGCGATCAAGCACATCCCCGAGCTGCATTTTGTCGCCGACAACATGCAGAAGGACGTCGCCGCCGTCAGCCGCCTGATCCACGAAGTGCGCGACGCTGACCGGAAATTCGCGGCGGAGCGCGGCGAGCCCGAGCCTGAGGCCGAGCCGCCGCGAGAGCCTGGCAAATCCGGGGAGCCCGGAACCTGAGCCGCCGCTTCCGGGCCGTCACCGGCATCGTCATCCTCGACAAGCCGCTGGGCCTGTCCTCGAATGCCGCGCTGCAGCGGGTACGCCACCTGTACCAGGCGCAGAAAGCCGGCCACACCGGCAGCCTCGATCCGCTGGCCACCGGGGTGCTCCCCCTCTGCCTGGGCGAGGCCACCAAGCTCTCGGGTTACCTGCTGGATTCGGACAAGCGCTACCGCGTGCGCGCCGCCGTGGGCCACTGCACCACGACGGGTGATGCGGAAGGCCCCCCCACGCGCCGCTCCGACGCCGCAGGCCTCACGCGAGAGGCGCTCGAGATCGCGCTACCGAAGTTCGTGGGTCCGATCCTGCAGCGGCCGCCGATGTATTCGGCGCTGAAGAAGGACGGCCGTCCGCTGTACGAACTGGCCCGCGAAGGCATTGAAGTCGAGCGCGCCGAGCGCGCCATCACTATTTACGGCATCGAACTGCTGTCCTTCGGTCCCGGCAGCTTCGAGCTGGATGTGCGCTGCTCCAAAGGCACCTACATCCGGACGCTGGTCGAGGACCTGGCCGCGGCGGCGGGCCAATGCGCGCATGTCGCCGCCCTGCGGCGCACCGGGGCAGGGCCGTTTGCGGAGGGCCAGATGCTGAGCCTGGAGGCGCTGGAAGCGCTGGCGAGGCAGGGTCTTGCGGCGCTCGATGCCCGGATGCTACCGGTGCTGGACGGGCTGGCGGGCTGGACCCGGGTTGCGGTGGAGCCGGAAGCTGCCCGGCGCCTGGCCCATGGCCAGAGCGTCACGGTTTCGGGCCACGGACAGCCGGGTTTGGTGGCCGTGACCGGCGAGGGCGCGACGCTGCTGGGGCTGGCCGAACTGCAGGCCTCCGGCGAACTGGTGCCCAAGCGCTGGTTGGCCTGAAAAAAGCCTCCAGAAACTTGTTGTTGTCCGGGGTTTGCGCGGGTAGAATGCGCGGCCTTCAAAAGACCGAATCGAACGAAAAGCGGAGTTTAGAAATGCCTTTGAGTGTTGAACAGAAGCGCACCGTCGTCGAAAAGCACGCACGGGGCAAGGGTGACACGGGTTCCACGGAAGTCCAGATCGCTCTGCTGTCGGAGCGCATCAACAGCCTGTCCCCCCATTTCGACAAGAACAAGAAAGACCATCATTCCCGCCGGGGCCTGCTCAAGATGGTGAACCAGCGGCGCAAGCTGCTCGATTACCTCAAGACGTCGGACCAGACCCGCTACACCAAGCTGATCACCGATCTCGGCCTGCGCCGCTAACGGCGTTCAGCTTCCCCCATCCTGATTTTCGAACCGGAGCGCCACATGGCTTTCCCAGTAAACCCTGTCCGCAAGTCTTTCCCCTACGGGGCCCACACCGTCACCCTCGAGACGGGCCACATGGCGCGGCAGGCCGACGCCGCCGTCGTCGTGACCTGCAACGACACCGTGGTGCTCGTCACCGCGGTCGGTCGCCGGGAAGCCAAGGAAGGCCAGGATTTCTTCCCGCTGACCGTGGATTACCAGGAACGCTTCTACGCCGGCGGCCGCATTCCCGGCGGCTTCTTCAAGCGTGAAGGCCGCGCGACCGAGAAGGAAACGCTGACCAGCCGCCTGATCGACCGCCCGATCCGCCCGCTGTTCCCGGAAGGCTTCTTCAACGAGATCCAGATCATCGCGACCGTGATGTCGCTGAACCCGGAAGTGGATGGCGACATCCTCGCCGTGATCGGCGCCTCCGCCGCGCTGGCCCTGTCCGGCATGCCCTTCATGGGCCCGATCAGCGGCGCCCGCGTGGGCTATGCCGATGGCAAGTACATCCTGAACCCGACCGCCTCTCAGCTCGAGACCTCGCAGCTCGACCTCGTCGTCGCCGGCACGAAGGACGCGGTGCTGATGGTGGAGTCCGAGGCCCAGGTGCTGAGCGAGGAGGTCATGCTCGGCGCGGTGCTGTTCGGTCACCAGCAGATGCAGGTCGCGATCACCGCGATCAACGAGCTGGTCAAGGAAGTCGGCAAGCCGAAGTGGAAGTGGTCGCCCGATCCCAAGCTGGCGGAGATCGAGAAGGACGTCGCTGCGGTCGAAGCGCAGGTTGCCGCCGCCTACAACATCAAGAAGAAGGAAGACCGCCGCGACGCGCTCGACAAGGCGCGCAGCGCCGCCGTCGAGAAGTTCGCCGCAGGCGACTCGCCGAAGTGGAGCGAAGCGCAGGTCGAGACCGCGTTCTCCAACCTCGAATACAAGCTGGTGCGGGGCCGCATCCTCAACAACGAGCCGCGCATCGATGGCCGTGACACCAGGACGGTGCGCCCGATCACCACCGGCGTCGGCCTGCTGCCACGCGCCCATGGCTCGGCGATCTTTACCCGCGGCGAGACCCAGGTGTTGTCGGCGATCACGCTCGGCACGGGCCGCGACGCCCAGCTGATCGACGCCGTGGAAGGTGAGTGGAAAGACACCTTCATGCTGAACTACAACTTCGCCCCGTTCTGCGTCGGTGAAACCGGCCGCATGATGGGCCCGAAGCGCCGCGAGATCGGCCACGGCCGCCTCGCCAAGCGCGGCCTGATGGCGATCCTGCCGGACCTCGAGAACGCATTCCCGTACGTGCTGCGCGTGGTCGCCGAGACGCTGGAGTCGAACGGCTCCAGCTCGATGGCGACGGTCTGCGCCTCGTCCCTGGCGCTGATGGACGCGGGCGTGCCGATCAAGGCGCCGGTCGCGGGCATCGCGATGGGCCTGATCAAGGAAGGCGAGAAGTGGAGCGTGTTGACCGACATCCTGGGCGACGAGGATCACCTCGGCGACATGGACTTCAAGGTGGCCGGCACGCATGACGGCATCACCGCGCTGCAGATGGACATCAAGATCACCGGCATCACCGGCGAGATCATGAAGCAGGCGCTGGCCCAGGCCAAGGATGCGCGCCTGCACATCCTGGGCAAGATGGCCGAGACGCTCGACAAGCCGCGCCCCGACATGTCGCCGTTCGCGCCGCGCATCACGACGATCAAGATCAACCCGGAGCGCATCCGCGACGTCATCGGCAAGGGTGGCGCGACCATCCGCTCGATCACCGAGGCTACCGGCACCGAGATCGACATCGCCGACGACGGCACGATCAAGATCGCCGCGACGGACAAGAAGGCCACCGAGGCCGCGATTGAGCGCATCAACGCGCTGACGCGTGACGTGCAGGTCGGCGAGATCTACGAGGGCAAGGTTGCCCGCCTGATGGATTTCGGCGCGTTCGTCACGATCCTGCCGGGCAAGGACGGCCTGGTGCACATCTCGCAGATCTCCGAGAAGCGCGTCGAGAACATCTCGGACGAACTGTCGGAAGGCGACATCGTGCGCGTGAAGGTGCTCGAAGTGGACAAGCAGGGCCGTATCCGCCTGTCCATGAAGGCGGTCGGAGAGAAGCCGGCCGAGGCCACGGCTGCCGCTGCGCCTGCCGTCGAGTAGGACTGAAAGCTGCCAACAAAAAACCCGCCGGAAGGCGGGTTTTTTGTTACTGAGTCCTGAACCCTCCCGCATCACCGCTGCGGCAACGTCACCAATCCCGTTGTTTGGCGCTACGCGCCAAACCCGGGATTTGTCCGGCGCGGGTCACTGCCGGTAGGGCTGGAAACGGCGTCAGACCGCGCCGGCAAAAAAAGAGCCCCCGGGGGGGCCGGGGGCTAGGTGCGAGAAAGGCACTAGGCCTTTCTGGAGGAGTCGTAGCAATCAACCTCATTGCTGCGGCGCAGTGTAAGAATTACTTACTTGCATGTCAAATAGTTTTTTAAATCCTGCTAATTCCATATAAAACAAGGCATTGAGCAAGCTACTTGGGAAGGACGATTAAAATGGTGACGCTAACGTCACTGTTTTATCGGAATTAGGCGATCCGCCGCCTATTCCTCGGAGGTTTCCGTTTCCGGCGTAGTCTCGCCGGGGCGCCGGCGGCTGCGCAGCGTGGTCTTCGCCCGCGTCAGGTTTCGCAGGAACTCGCGCCGCACCGAACGCCAGATCGGCACGTTCTGCTCAGCCAGCTCGTTGAGCAGCTGCACGGGGTGCTGGGCCTGGCCGACGAACTGCTTGAGTTGCTCGGCGAACTGGTGCTGCTTCTGCACGAACAGCTGCAGGGACAACTCGAGGTAGCGCGTGATGCTGGCCTGCATCGGGTCGCCGTAGAAGCGGATGACCCGCGTCAAAAGCTCGGTCGTGAAGATCGGGTTGCCACTTTCTTCCTGCTCGGCGATGACCTGCAGCAAGATGCTGCGGGTGATGTCCTCGTGCGTGTTCTTGTCCTGCACGCGGAACTTCACGCTTTCCATCACCAGCGCCCGCACTTCCTCAAGGGTGATGTACTTGCTCACCTCGGTGTCGTACAGCCGGCGGTTCGGGTACTTCTTGATGATGCGGACGTCGGTCATGACCTTGGCAAAGCCTGAGATTGTTGCAGTGCATTATAGGTGAGGACTACGCCATGTTGTGCACCCGGCGGGATTGTTGCTGCAGGCCAGTGGGCGGCCGCCCAGTCCACGATCTCCGCAGGCAGGGCGCGCGCCTCCAGGAACAAGGCCAGCGCCGCGAAGCGGCTGCGATAAGGTCTTTTGTTGACATGAAAAGGCACGGGTAATCGGCTGATTAACCTAGGGTTGTGCTAGGCTAAACCAAGCCGCACAAGACTCGTTTCCTGATGACGCTCCGCGCGATCCTTTTCGACCTCGACGGCACGCTCGCCGACACCGAAGTGCTGGGCCATCGGCCCGCCTATAACCGCGCCTTCCGCAAGCTGGGCCTGGGTTTTCGCTGGGGCCCGAAGCTGTATCGCAGGCTGTTGCAGCAACCCGGCGGCGAAGAGCGCTTGCTGCACTACCTCAAGCGCTACCGCCCCGCGCTCGGTGAGCACCGCGAGGCTGCCGAATCGGATCCCGCTTCGTGGGCGGAATCCGTCCATGACCTGAAGAGCCGGTATTTCCGCCGCCTGGTGCGGCGCGGCCATGTGCCGCTGCGACCGGGCGTGGCGCGGCTGCTGGCCGAAGCGCACGACGCCGGCATCGCCACCGCGATCGTCACCAGCGCCAGCCGTGCGACGCTGAAACCGCTGCTGCGTCACAGCCTCGGCGCCGAACTCGCTGGCGGCATCGACGTGATCGCCTGCGGCGAGGATGTGTCACGCAAGAAACCGCATCCGGATCTTTACCTGCTGGCGCTGTCGCGCCTGCAGGTGCCGGCGCTCGAATGCCTGGCCGTCGAGGACTCCGCCATGGGCCTCGAGTCCGCGGTGGCCGCCGGCGTGCCGACCCTGATCACCACCAACGACAACACGGTGGACCAGGATTTTTCCGCCGCAGTGCTGGTGCTCGACACCCTCGGCGAGCCGGGTGCTCCGGCGAAGGTGCGCAGCGGCGTGCTCGAAGGCGAGTGCGTGACGCTGGCCACTGCGCGCCGGCTGCTGGAAGCGCGGGTCCCGCTGCGCGCGGCCTGAGCGCGGGCCTCTATACTTCCGCGCACTCACATTCGCGCGGGGCCAGGCGCTTGAAACGCTGGAACGGCTGGGGCGATTCGTCCGAAGATTTTCCGCTCACGCAGCCCGCGCGCGCGTTCCTGCGCGAGCGGATCGGCGGGCCCACGCCGCCGCGCGACGCCACTCTCGAGCAAGCGCTCGCGCAAGTGCCGGCCTCGCGCCTCGACGGCAATTTCGACACCAGCGCCCAGCAACGGCTGCTGCACACGCGCGGCCACAGCTTCGCGGATTGGATCGCGCTGCGCAGCGGGCGAGCCGGGCCGTTCCCGGATGCCGTGGCGTTCCCGGCCAGCCATGCCGAAGCGGCGGAAGCGCTGGCGCGCGCGCGAACGCTCGGCGCGCAGATCGTTCCGTACGGCGGTGGCACCAGCGTGGTGGGGCATCTTGCCGTGGGCACCGGCGCGCCGGTCGTAGCCATCTCGCTCGAGAAAATGAACCGCCTGCTGTCCTTCGACGAGACTTCGCAGCTCGCGCGCTTCGGCGCGGGCACGCCGGGGCCGCAGGTCGAGGCGCAGCTGGCGCCGCACGGCTGCCTGCTCGGGCATTTTCCGCAGTCCTATGACTATTCAACCGTGGGCGGCTGGGTCGTGACGCGGTCTTCCGGCCAGCAGTCGCTGCGCTACGGCCGCATCGAGCACCTGTTCCACGCGGGCCTGCTGACGACGCCGGTCGGCGAACTGCGCGTCGGTGGCGTACCGGCCTCAGCCGCGGGCCAGGACCTGCGGGAAATCGTGATGGGCTCGGAAGGCCGGCTGGGACTCCTGACCGAAGTGACCGTGCGCGCGCGCAAGCGCCCGGAGCGGGAAGTCTTCCACGCGGTGTTTTTCCCGAGCTGGAATGCCGGCAGCGCGGCGATCCGCGCGCTGGCGCAGGCGGATTCGAATCTCTCGCTGCTGCGCCTGTCGAACGAAGTCGAGACGGTGACGCAACTTGCGCTCGCCGGCCATGCGGGCCTCGTAAAATGGCTGGAGCGTTACCTGCGCCTGCGCGGCGCGGGCGAGGGCAAGGTGATGCTGCTGCTCGGCGCCACTGGCACGGCGGCGCAGGTGCGGCGCGCGCTGGGCGAGGCGATCGCGCTGTGCCGCCAGTTCCGCGGTGTGCACGCGGGCGCGCGGCCCGGCGCCGGCTGGGTCAAGAACCGCTTCCGCAGCGCCTACATCCGCAACTCGCTGTGGGAGGCGGGCTACGCGGTGGACACGATGGAGACCTGCCTCGAATGGCCGCGGGCGACGCCGTACATGCGCGCGGTCGAGCAGGCGGCAGCCGAAGTGTTCCGCGCCGACAACGAGCGCGTGCACGGCTACACGCACCTCTCGCACGTGTATCGCTCCGGCTGCAGCGTGTATTCCACGTTCGTGTGGCGGCTGTGCGGTGATCCCGAGCGGGAGCTGGCGCGCTGGCAGCGCTTCAAGCGCGCCGCCTCGGAAACGGTGGTGAAGTTCGGCGGCACCATCAGCCATCAGCACGGCGTCGGCACGGATCACGCGCCCTACCTGCCGGCGGAGAAAGGCGAGCTGGGCATGGGCCTGTTGCGCGCCGTCGCGCGAGAACTGGACCCGCAGGGCCAGATGAATCCCGGGAAATTGTTCGCTTGAAGCGCAGCGCGCTCGCGGACCTGCCGGCGCGCGTCGACCTGGTGATCGTCGGCGGCGGCATCAGCGGCGCAGGCCTGCTGCAGGAAGCGGCGCGCACCGGCGCGAGTGTGCTGCTCGTGGAGCAGGGCGATTTCGCCGCGGGCACTTCGTCGGGCTCCTCGAAACTCGTGCACGGCGGCTTGCGCTACCTCAAGACCGGTCAGTGGCGGCTCACGCTCGAGTCGGTGCGCGAGCGCCAGCACCTGCTGCAGGACTTGCCGGGCCTGGTGGTGCGCCAGCCTTTCCTGATGCCGATTTACCGCGGCGCAAAGCCCGGCCGCACGACGATGCGCGTCGGCCTGTGGCTGTACGACCGCATGGGGAGCGCGTCGGGCTCGCGCTGGATCGAGGCCGCCGAGGCGCTGCGCCTCGAGCCGGCGCTGCGCAGCGAAAACCTGCTCGGCGCGATGCTGTACGAGGATGCCCGCACCGACGATGCGCGGCTCACGCTGCGCTGCATCTTCGATGCGCTGGGCGCCAGGGTGATCGCGCGAAACTACACGCGCGTCGAGAACCTGCTGCGGTCCGGTGGCCGCGTGCGCGGTGTCGCGGTGCGGGACGCGCTCGACGGCAGTACGCGCGAGATCGAGGCCGCGATGGTGATTCTCGCCGCGGGGGCCTGGAGCCAGCAGCTCGCGGGTGCGGACGCGCCGCGCCTGCGGCCGCTGCGCGGCAGCCACTTCGTGTTTGCGAAAGAAAAACTGCCGGTGACCCGCGCAGTGTCGTGGCTGCATCCGCGCGACGGGCGTCCGATCTTTGCGTATCCCTGGGAAGGCGCGACACTGTACGGAACCACCGACGTGGATCATTTCGATGCGGACCTTTCGCGCCCGCGCATGAGCGCGCAGGAATCGGATTACCTCATTCAAGGGCTGCACCACCAGTTCCCGGCGCTCAGGCTCGAGGCGCGTGACGCGCTGAGCCGCTACAGCGCGGTGCGACCGGTCGTGGCGGGCGGCAAGGCGGATCCGTCCGCGGAGTCGCGCGAGTCGGCAACCTGGAGCGAGCCGGGCCTGGTCGGGCTCGCTGGCGGCAAGCTCACGACCTTCCGCGTGGCGGCGCGCGGCCTGCTGGCCAAGGCGTCGAAGCAGCACCCGGTGCTGGCGCCGGTGGAGCCGTCCGCGCCATCCGCGGCGAGCGCGGCGGCGCCCAAACGCCCGGCGGGACCGTCGCAGGGCGAGGCGGCGCTGCGCCACGCCGCGCGCCATGAGCACGTCGTGAACCTGGACGACCTGCTGCTGCGTCGCACACGTGCCGGCATCGTGATGGCCGAGGGTGCGCGCAGCTTGCTGCCGCTGGCGAAAACGATCTGCCAATCCGAGCTGGGCTGGACCGATGCACAGTGGACCGCGCAGGAGCAGCGCTACCTGAAGCTCTGGCGCGAAGACCATGCGTCAACGGCGCAGGCCCTCGAGGTGGCCGCATGAGCGACTTGCTGCTGGCCATCGACGTCGGCACCCAGAGCGCGCGCGCCATCGTGTTCGACCGCGACGGCCGCCAGCGGGCCCGCGCGCAGAAGGTCTTCGAGCCGACTTACCACTCACCGCAGCCCGGCTGGGCCGAGCAGGATCCCGACCTCTACTGGCACGCGGCGATCGACTGCTGCCAGCAGTTGTGGGCGGACGGGAAAGTCACCCCGGACCAGGTCGCTGGCCTTGCGCTCACCACGCAGCGCGCCACCATGGTCTGCGTGGATCGCGCGGGCTTGCCGCTGCGCCCCGCGATCCTGTGGCTGGACCAGAGGCGCTGCGATGCGTTGCCGCCGCTCGGCGCCTGGAGGCCGATCTTCAAGCTCGCCGGCGCGGGGGCGCTGATGGCGCACTTCCAGCGCGAAGCCGAGGCCAACTGGCTCGCGCAGCACCAGCCGGAGGTGTGGGCCCACACGCGCAAGTACCTGTTCCTGTCCGGCTATCTCAGCCACAAGCTGACTGGCGAGTTCGTGGACTCGGTCGGCTGCCAGGTCGGCTACGTGCCCTTCGATTACAAGAAGCAGCGCTGGGCGCCGGCCGGCGACTTCAAGTGGCGCGCGCTCGCGGTCAAGCGCGAACAATTGCCCGAACTCGTCCCGCAGGGCCAAGTGCTTGGCAAGCTCGCGCGGCAGCCGGCGGCGCAGCTGGGCTTGCCGATGGGCCTGCCGGTCATCGCCGCCGCGGCCGACAAGGCCTGCGAAGTGCTGGGCAGCGGCGCCTTGTCGCCGGACATCGGTGCGCTTTCCTTTGGCACCACCGCCACGATCAACACCACGCAACCGGCCTACCTCGAAGTGCAGCGCATGCTGCCGGCGTATCCGGCCGCGGTACCCGGCGCCTGGAACACCGAGATCCAGATCTATCGCGGCTTCTGGTTGGTCAGCTGGTTCAAGCGCGAGTTCGCCCAGCGCGAGCAGGCGCTGGCGCGCGAGCGCGGCGTTGCGGTGGAGACGCTGTTCGATGAACTGGTGCGAT
>JAYUGN010000101.1:0-6164 GCA_043767605.1 Gammaproteobacteria bacterium | reverse complement strand
CGTGAACCCCCAGGATCGCGGTCGTCCGCGGAGTGATCGCCCGCTCGACCGCGACAGGATCGAGGGTGAGCCGCACCGGATCGATATCCGCGAACACGGGCCTGATCCCCGCCCAGCTCAGCGCATGCGGGGTCGCCGGGAACGTGAATGCGGGGGTGATGACCTCACCCCGTAACCCAAGCGCTGCGATGGCGACCTGCAGCGCGAGTGTCCCGTTGCCAAGCACGGCGAGGTGCCGGGCGCCGAGGCGCTGAGACAGCCTGCGCCGAAGCGCCTGCACTAAGGCGCCATCGTTCGTCAGCCGCCGCTGCCGCCAGACACTCTCGAGCAAAGCCGCGTAGTCCGAGAGCGGCGGCACGATGGGGAGGGTCACATGGACTGGCTGATCGAAGCGTCGCGGGATGGTCAAGCGCGGTTGCTCCCTCGTGTGACGGCCGGCGGCAGTCGGCTCTCCGACGGTGCGCATTGAACTATCTGATCACAGCCTGTGACGGAATGCGGATCGGAACTCCTGGGACGTAATGGGCCCTATTTGTAGCGGCGCGCAATGATGTATGCCCAGACGCGCAATAGATGGCTCGTTTCGACGCACATTACGTGAGACGGATGGGAGCGTCCGACGCACGATCATTGAGACACAGCGCACGTTCGGTGAGACGGACGCGCAATAGATAGCTGGCGGCGCAGGATGGCGATTTCAGGTCGGTAAGCCAGCAGCGCGCATCTCGTCCATGAGCTCGCGCGACCGTGCCGGCTCAAGGTCGCCACGCAACAGCTGCCGGATCTCGGCGGGCTTGGCATCGAACTGCTCGACCAGGTTGCGGATGTCGTAGCCGTTCCGCGTCAGACGGGGCTCCAGGTCGTCGATCTGCAGCGACAGCACCGCCTCGACCACAACTTCTGTGAGTCGCTTGAGCGCCACCAAGGTCTTGGGATGCAGGTCATGGGCATCGTCGATAAACAGCGCGACAGGCTTCTTGGCGCGCCGGAACAGCTCCTGCAGGTCGCGCTCGCGGCGTTCGCTCTGGCTGGAGATCGTCACCGTCTTTTCAGGGGTGAGGTCATAGAACAGCGCCGAGATTAGCAGCGGCACGGTGATCTTCGCCTTCTCGACCGACAGCGAGCGCGACACGATGACCCGCCCCTCGCGCTCGAGGTCGGCCCGCAGGCGGCGCGACAGGATTGTCTTGCCCGACCCGATGACGGCGGTCAGCGCGATCAGGCGGCCGCCCATGATCGCGGCCCGAATGTCGCGCGACACCTGGGCATGGTGTTCCGTCTCATAGAAGCCGGCATCGACCGGCGGCTGGGCGAGGCGGTAGTAGCGCATGACCTCGGTCAGCATCCGATGCCTCCCTTGCGGCCTTGTGGAAAGCGGTCCCGCACCGCGGCGATCAACTCGGGACGGGACAGCATGCGGGCCACGAGTGCATCGATGAACTGGCGATCGTCATCCGACAGCCTGCCGAGCGGCAGCCTGATCTCGTCGGCGATCGCGCGCTTAGCCGCCAGCGGCGTCGGGAAGCTCAGCTCATGGAACGGGTCGGGATCACGGAACGGGCGGACAGGCACCCGCTCTGCCGTCGGTAGGGCTGCTCCGACCAGAACGATGTCGTCCTCTCCCGAGAGGGCGGAGCGCGGCAGCACCAGTTGCTGAGCCAGTTCACCAACTCGGTCGGCGCGAACCTCGCGCCGACTTTTGCGATGCCGGCGGTAGCGGTGTAGCGGTACAGGACCGCCGACCGGATGGTAAGGCCCGAACCGCTCCTCGACGTGCTCGACCCAGAGCTCCTGGTGGAACAGTCCCCACCAGACCACCACCATCTCGCCGGCGAGCTCGGGATCCACCTCGTAGGCAACACCTGCCACCGTCAGCCGACAGTCGATACCGACGCTGCGGCGCTCAGGCTCACGGGCAAAAGTGCAGAACCGCTCCCACGCGCACATCTGACGCAAGCCATCCGCCGGCAGGTGCGCCAGCCAGTCGTCGATCCGGCTGTGCGGCTCGGCGCGGTGATCGCCGAGGTTGTAGGTGCGGATAAAGCGGGCCAGCCAGCGGTTGGCCTCCTCCTCGGAGGACGGCTGGTGGAAATGGTAGAGCGTCTCGTGCGCGTCCTTCACCGTCCGGAATGGACGCTCCACCTTGCCCTTGGCCCGCGCCGTAGTCCGCCGTCCGTCGCTGCCGGCTGGCATGTGGGTGATCGCCTCCACGCCAAGGCTTTCCATCACACGCTTGAACACCCCTGACTTCGCAACCGGTCCATTGTCGAGGTAGAGGACCGCGGGGATGCCCTGGAACGGATCCGCCTCATCCGGCTTGTCAATCGGCATCCAAAAAGGACCGCCTATCGGCGTCCAATCGGGGCTCTGACGCACTTTTGGTGACGGTCATCGACCTGCTGCGATGACGCGTGCCTGGAGCAGATCGAGGTTGCCTCGGCCATACATCTGACGCTTGACCAACTTGAGCTTATTGATCTGGCCTTCGGCCTGGGCGTTGGACCAGGCCGAAGAAATGGCAGCTCGGACTGCGTGATGATCTCGGGCCAGGCCTCGCGCGAACGATGCAAGGAGGCTGGCTGCCGCCGTTTCCAACCAGCCGTCGAAGGCAGACTCCTGCTTCCGGCGGATCAGTGTGTGGAACGCGTCGACGACCTGGCGAGCCTTGACGAGCGTGGGCACGGCCGCCTCGATGATAGCCACCGTGACCGTCTGCGTGCGCGACAGCGTGTCGCGTTCCATGGCCATTAAGCGCGCCACGGTGCGGGCCGATGGCACTCTCGTCAGCCCCTCGATATTGACCTGTTCCGCTCGGCGGCGGCGGGTGGTCCATTCCGCAACGACGCGCAGCGACCCACAAAACCCGAGGTTACGCAGTTCGCGCCAGAGGGCGGCGCCGTTACGGGCGCCGTCAGCCCATCGTGCGTCCAACCAGGGGAGATGTGCCTCAAGCGAGCTCTCTCGTGTGCGGAAGACCTCGGCGCGCTGCCCGCGTAGGACACGACGTATGGTTCCGCGGCTATGACCGCTGCATCGAACGATCTCCTTGATCGGCTTGCCCGCCTTGTGGAGTGCCAACACGGCAGCGTTGATGTCATCGCGACGGAGATATCCCTCGTACTGGAGCTTCTCCGCCGCCGTCAGCAACGCGGGATTTACAGTGGCGGCTCCGAGTGCCGCGCGGATCTGGCGCATGCACGCACGGGTCGCGGCAAGGAATGCCTGACTGGCGTTCTCCATCAGATGCCAACGGTCGGCGACCTGGATCGCTCCAGGCAGCGCCCGCGCCGCTGCCAAGGCATAGCCACCGCCACGGTCCCGGGTCACGATCTCGATTTGCGGCTGGCCGGACAGCCACGCCTGTGCCGTCGCAGGTTCCCGGTCCGGCAGTAAGGCGATGGTGCGTCGTCGCTCGAGGTCGCAGATGAGGGTGCCGTAACGGTGGTTGCGCTTCCAGGCCCAGTCGTCGATCCCAATGGCCCGCGGGGCTGCAAACGCCGGGGTGCCTCGTCGTCGGACGACCCGCAGCAG
This sequence comes from Gammaproteobacteria bacterium, assembly GCA_043767605.1. Taxonomy (GTDB): domain Bacteria; phylum Pseudomonadota; class Gammaproteobacteria; order Nevskiales; family Nevskiaceae; genus JACPFV01. The sequence continues at coordinate 2,633 of JAYUGN010000101.1, read as the reverse complement.
AGTGTCGTTGCTGACCGGCAACCGCAGCCGTTGGGCGAAGCTCGCCGCTGGTCGCCCACCGAGTGCCAACCCGAGATGATACACAAGCTTGTCCAGGCGTGCGGTGCGGCGGCCCCACGGGGTTGCGGCCGAAAGCCGCTCGGAGAAAATGCGCCGGGAACACAACTCGCGGTCGCACCGGAAGCGTCGAACGAGGACCTTCAGCCGCACGGGGCGGCCACTCAACGGGAGATCGGCCAGGGTGCGCGTGTAACGGCTATGCACACGGTGGCTGGCGCCAGCGCAACCGGGACAGTCCACCGACGCTGCCGACGATCGCACCGTGATCACCATCACCGCGCCAGCTTCATCCACGCTCTCCAGGAAAACCCCTGGTGGGATCAAAGCCGTCGGGTTGAAGCCTCTCGCCATCTGCCGATTCCCTCGCTGACCAGACGAGACAGCACGCAAACTTCAGCAAAATTGAGTCAGAGCCCCGATTGGACGCCGATCACCCCACTAACAGGGTCCCTTTTCCACGACGAAACACACAGAACCGCCGGTCAATGATCGTTAGGCCGGTGTCAGCCTGGCCAGGATGTACAGCGCGCAACACCACAGCAGGGAACCTGGCTTCCATCTATCGAGCCCGCGGGCGAGCAAGGCGGGCCGTGTATAGCGCCCGACCAAGCCGCTCGCGCCGGTCACGAGCACCTGCCCGGCGGTCATGACGGCAGCAAGGGATAGGTGGCGTCCCGTTCGGACAGGATGGGGTTGGGCATGGGCCAGGCAATGGCGAATGCTGGGTCGTTCCAGCGGGCGCCGCGGGCCAGGTCTCCCCGGTAGGTCTCACTCATTTGGTAGAAGACCTCCGCATCGTCGCTCAGGGTTTGGAAGCCATGGGCGAAGCCCGCCGGAATATACAGGCTACGTGTAGCGACGCGCAATGATGTATGGCCCGACGCGCAATCAAGGGCACTTTCCGACGCACATTAGCTGAGACTGAAGCGGTCGTCGGACGCACGCTTTCTGAGAATGAGCGCACGGTCGTTGAGACGGACGCGAGATCGTGCAAGTCGACGCACGGTGGGTGAGACGCAGTGTGACTGCGGGCGGTGGCGGTTTCGCCAGGAAAACGAGCGGTTTCCTTGTGGCTGCGCCAAGCAGGCTGCTTGCGGCCAAATGCCACACGGAAACCCATTGCGGAAATGATCGCCAGCTTGCAGGCTGCGCCGCGTCTTTCCTGACGGTGCCTCGATGCTGATCGGCTATGTCCGCGTATCCAAGTCGGACGGCACCCAGACGCTCGCGCCGCAGCGGGACGCGATGCTGGCCGCCGGCGTCGATCCCACCCGCATCTACGAGGATCTGGCCTCTGGCCGCCGCGACGACCGGCCAGGCCTGGCTGCGTGCCTCAAGGCCATCCAGCCCGGCAACACGCTCAAGCTGTGAAAGCTCGACCGGCTCGGCCGCGACCTGCGCCACCTGGTCAACACGGTCGAGGACCTGCGCACGCGGGGTGTCGGCCTCAAGGTGCTGGCCGGCGCCGGCGCGCAGATCGACACGACGACGGCCAACGGACGCCTGGCGTTCGGCATCTTCGCCGCCTTCGCCGAGTTCGAGCGCGAGCTGATCGCCGAGCGCACCAACACCGGGCTAGCCGCGGCGCGGGCGCGCGGGCGGATGGGCGGCCGGCCGCGCAAGATGGACCGCGCCGCCCTGATGATGGCGATGGCGGCCATGGCGGACCGCAAGGCGGTCGCGGCCGAAGTTGCCGCGCGGCTCGGCCTGACCACCACCACGCTGTATGCCTACGTCAACGGCGACGGGACGCCGAAGGCGGCGGGACAGGCCGTACTCGACGGCACGCACCGGCCTGGCCCGAAGCCCAGCGCGCGCACCCGGCCTGGAGCCAGCCGCCCCCTCGAAGCCGCCGGCGCCTGATGCCCAAGGGGGTCGCCGTGCCGGCCGAGGCGCTTGCGACCCTCCACCGCCGCCTCGCGGCGCTGCCGGCGCGGCACCCCGAGCGCGCGGCGCTGATGGCGTCCACGGCGCAGCTCTACGCCGTCAGCCGCGCCACGCTATACCGCCTGCTGCGCGGCGACCGCCGCCCCAGGGACGCGCACCGCGAGGACCGGGGCCGCCCACGGTCCATGCCGGCGCCCGAGATCGAGCGCTGGTGCGAGATCGTCGCCGCCATGAAGCTCAGGACCACCAACAAGAAGGGCCGCCACCTTTCAACGGTGCGGACCCTGCAGCTGCTGGTCGAGCATGGCGTGGACACGCCGGACGGCTTCCAGAGGCTCGCGCCGGGCCGGCTGACCGCGTCCACTCTCAACCGGCACCTCAAGCGCCTCGGCTATGACCAGGAGCGGATGACCCGGCAGCCACCCGCGGTCCGCTTTCAGGCCGAGCGGTCGAATGCGCTGTGGCACTTCGACATGAGTCCGTCGGACCTGAAGCACCTCAAGGCGCCGCCCTGGCTCGACCCGGACCGGGCCGGCGCGCCCACTCTGATGCTGTTCTCCGTGGTCGATGACCGGTCGGGCGTCGCCTACCAGGAGTACCGCTGCGTCTATGGCGAGGACGTCGAGGCGGCGCTGCGCTTCCTGTTCAACGCCATGTCGCCGAAGCTGGCCGCGGCGGGCGGCGAG